>JAGZEG010000007.1 GCA_018368455.1 Coriobacteriia bacterium | reverse complement strand
GCGGGAGGGTAGGGCGCCGCCGGCTCGCGCGAGGCGCTTGGCGCGCCGGCAGAGCAGAGACGCACAGGAGGGGCCCCGCGAGGGGCCCCTCTCGCGTTTTCGGGGGGCTGGGGCCTGGGGCCCGCCGTGCGTCGCCCCGTATTGCTTTTTCTCACTTTCTCTTTCGCGATTTGGGCGCCTGTCGTTCCTATCTAGGCAGCTTTCTACTCGGAACGTACATGGTGACGGTGCTTGACGCTTCTCCTGATCCGTCGGGGGGGGCGTTTCTCCTCGTTGCGCCCCAAACGGGCGCCTTATCCATTCTGCTGTGGCATGTATTTTGGCGAGAGGTATTTGGGACACCACATCAACTGACCTTCTGCACTAGCTTTCTTTTGCTCTCGCATGCCCACCAGTGGAAGGCAATCTTTCCCTCCACCGGCTTTCTCGCTAATCGTTCTCGGATGGGTGCTGGAATTTGTGGCCTATTCTGGGCTCTGGTAAGCCATATGCCGCTCTTTGGCTGCCGTGTGCGATGTTGTACCGCGTCGCTTTTGTCTGCCGTTTCTCGCCATCATGCGCGGTGCCGTGTGTTTTTCGTTGCAACGTAGCTCCCTTTTCCTGTCGCCTATGTGTCATTTGTGAGCAACTTGTGGGACAGGCTCCCTGTGGCATGCACTTTTGTTCTCAGTAATGAGCCTTGAATCGTCCCTCACCCATTTTCGGTCTTTCCCGAGGTGTCGCAGGTCACCTGTGTCTTGTGCGCGGTCGGCCGAGCTTTGTCGTGGTTTCTGTAGCGCTCGCGAGAGAATTTATCCAGTTTGGCGTGCTCTCTCAATACTGAGAGCCTTCTCTTGCCTCATATCGACAGACACACCGCGGCGTTCCTATGCTCCCGACATGTGTCGCGGGCTGGCAGGGGGCCAGCCTTTTGCGCATCGGTGACACATTCTGACCAAGGGGGTAGCGAAATGGATGTCGCTTCAAAAAATAGGCGTGCGCTTGGGCATAGCCACGTAGAACGTACGTCTCTCTTAATGCAAATGAGCGAAGCGGTAACTCGCCAGGGCATGGTGCTGCTTTCGGGGCCGTATGGATACGGTAAAAGCTCTCTTCTTGCTGACTTTGGGGCATTTTGGCACTCGGAGCATTCTTCGAAGCCGTCTTGTCCCGTTCTCGAGCTTTCTCACGGGGCATTCCAGAAGTTCGCACTGACATATCGTGAGGCCCGCCGGGCTAATCATCCAGTGCTTGAGGCGCTGCGGCGTGCATGCAGGTCATACGATGCCTCTCGCTGGGCGGGAGGTTCCAGGGGGCGGCGTGTCCTTTCTACGGTTCGCTTGTTTGAGCAATTGCCTGACGCTTGGGGTGCTCTTCCTCGTGTTATCCGCCCCGACGACGCAACTACGCTGTATCTGTTTATTCACATGGCGCACCTGATTGGCTTGGAACGTATTTCCCAGACCGGCGAAAGTGCTGGCGAGCAAATCGCTTTGTCTGACTCTCTGCTTTTAATGGATGACGTTCCTCTGCTCGAAGCTGGGTGCGGTTGTCCTGCTTTGTATGAGGCGTTGCGCTGGTGGATGGAGCATGGTGTGCGGTGCGCATGCACAGCCTCGGGCAACGCGCGCTCGTTCATGGCGGCATTCCCTGATGCGATATGTATCCCAGCGCGTGACCTCCTCGTTTCTGAAGGTGAATACGATCTCTGGGTCCACGATCTCTGTCTGCACCGGAGTGGCTCTTCGCTGCAGACCGCGCACGGCGTGCCCTTGCTTCTCGATGCTGCCCGTCTCGTCCGAGGGGATGAGGCGCTTGAGGATACCGAGGTCTTTCAGACGCGCGCATCGCGCATTCTCATGCAATGCCTTTCCGATGCTTTGCCTCGGGAAGAGCGTTCGGTGCGTGACGCGCTCGTGTTGTTTGGCTCGGGGACGCTCGAGGATATAGAGAGCGTTTGCGGGGAGAGCGGTGAGCGCGCTGTCCTACGTCTAGCGGATGCGTATCCACATCTCGGCATTTCTGCAGCCGGGTCAACATTTCGCTGCGTTGCTGTGAAGATGAGAGGTGCACAGGGACTTTTTTATCGCATAGTAGAGGAAGGCCGGGGTTTGGCAGCGCGCGTGGTTCGCCGCCTGCTCGAGACAGGCCGTTCGGAACGTGCCGGTGAAATAGCTCGCATGCTTCCTGCGACGGAGCTTGTTGCGGTGATGGCCGATTACCCGCTCGTCTTTGCGGATCTGGGCCTGGGGGAGCTGATGGCGCGAGGTCTGCGATCCGTCGTGCGCCGAGACGAAGGCGGGGCCGTCGCCTCTTCCAAGCTGGAGCGTCTTGACAAGGCGCGCGTGGCTATCTTCGGAGGAGACCGCCTTTTGCCTCGGGCTTGTCGTACTGGTGGGGAAGCGAAGGCCGAGGAAGATTGCATCCTAGATGACTTTGACGTTTGCAGAATGGTGCGGCGCGTGTGGGATCGCGTTGGAGGCGGGGAGGGTGCGGGAGGGGCCCGTCCCTCGCGTGGACGCGGCGAGATGGGCCGCGCCAGAAGGAAGGCTCTGGCGTTAGAGGACTCGTGCGAGCTCCTGGCCCGCGGTGCCGTGCACGGGGACATGCCGTCGCGCCTGCGGGTGCGCGGTGCCATCCTGGAGGGCGCGCACGCGCTCGGCGGACTCGCTGAGCGGGCGCTTCTCCACCACATAGCACTCTGCGACATGTTGTTGGGAGAGTTCGGAGATGCCATCGTCGTGCTGACACCTCATGTCTGCGGCGCGCGTGAAGGGGCGGGGCCAGGCGGCATAAGCGACGACATTCTCACGGCGGATCGCGCACTTGCGCAGATCTTGGCGGAGCGCCCTGAGGCTCTGCTTGGACAGGGCGCTTCCAATGCCGGAGACGCACGTGAGGCCCTCTCTGGCGCGCGAGCTCGCATGGAGCAGCGATCCGCCGCGGCTTTCATTCCCCTTGCGCTGTTGGTGGAGGCGATCGCCCTTGTCGCAGACGGGAGGGAAGGGCAGGCGTGGGGCGCTCTCGAGCGGTGCTTGGCGATGTTCGGGACGCGTGGGAGCGCGCTGGGCCAGATGGGCAGCGCCATCTGCCTCGCGCTGTGCTGTCTGGTGCAGGGAAGATGCGGCCAGGCGCAGGCGTTCGTCTCTCTCGCACGCCAGCTTGCCCGCCGCCTAGAGGCTCGACGTATGCGGGAGCTTTGCGACCTTCTGGGGACGCTTGCCGGGCTCGCCGAAGATTCTCCGCGCGATCAGGACGCGCGCCTTCTCACGGTGACGCTGCTCGAGAATGCGCTGCGACCGCGCGTGTCTGCGCCTCTTATGGTGGAGCATGCCGTGCTGGAGGCGATCTGCGGGGACGCGCAGGAAGCGCGGGATATCTTTGAGGGCATAGCACGGACATCGCGACCGCACGTCATGAGGCTGGCGTGGCTTGCCGCCCGCTGCGCCGGTGCGAAGCGCGAGGCCATTGCGAGCCTTCTGCCAGCCGGGCTTTCCCGGGGGCTCGCCACGGGCAGCCCCGCCGTTGCCGAGACGGCGACGGTGGGCGGTGCGGGCGTGTCGTTCGCGTCGCATGGGGACGGCGCCCCGCTTGTCGTGAGGCTCTTTGGCGGCATGCGCGTGATGCGCAACGGCCATTGCATCGGAGACGAGGAGTGGGGGCGCCAGAAGGCGCGCTGGCTGCTTGCGCACCTGGCGCTCTTTCCCGAGCGGGCACTGACGCGCGAGCGCATCGCGCGCATGCTGTGGCCAGGCATGGGATACGAGACGTCGCGACAGGGCCTCTATGCTGCTCTTACGACGCTGCGCGGCGCGTTGGGCCAAAAGCACGGCGGTCCTGCCTTCATCTTGACTGTCGGAGATGCCGTGCGCCTGAACCTTGAGCTCATCGATGTGGACGTGCTCGCATTTGAGCGGGCGGCGCGCAGCGTGCTCGCGCGGCGTGACGCGATGCCTGCCCATGACGCTCTTGAGGCGTGTTCGCATATCGAGGAGCTCTACGGTGCGGGACTTGACCTTACGGTGGACTGCCTCGGAGAGGAGGGGCGCCTGCGATCCAGTGCACTCGCGCAACTGTACGTCGACTGCATGGCGTACGCGTCCGGCGTCGCGTACAAGGCGGGCAACGCCCAGCTGGCTCTGTGGTTTGCTCGGGCGGGCAAGCGTGCCGATCCTTATCGGGAGGATGTTGGCCTGGCGACGATGCGGGCGCTTGAGGCGCTGTCGTGTCGAGGAGCGGCTGCGGACGAGTACCTGAGGCTGGCAGAGCATCTGCGGGGCGAGCAGGGCATCGAGCCGTCGGAAGAGCTAAACAGCGCCTATCGGCGGATCGTCGGGAAGAACGGTCGCGAGGTCTTTGCTTCGCATGACAAGGATGAGGTTGCTGCGGTGGAGCCTTCGGACGCGCTGGTGCCGTGGGCATGAGCGGTTATTGCGCGCTGCGAGCAAAACTTCTCATTGTGTATAGAAATGTGGGTCGAAGCGGGTAACATATCGCCGACATCAGGTTCGACATATCGGGCGAAGGGAACGGTTGGTGATACAGAACAACACGGTGTGCGCTGTCTCGGGCGCTCGCGCGCAGCATGGGATGGCGCCACGCGAAGACCGTCGCACGGCCCGCACGAGGCGTGCGCTGCGCGACGCGCTTGCTGCGGAGATCCGGGCGTGCGGCGGCCTGGATCGCGTCGCTGTGACGGCCATCGCTGAGCGCGCTGATGTGACGCGGCGCACGTTTTACTCGCACTATCGCGACATAGCTGATCTCGTTGAGCGCAGCGAGGCGGAGCTGTTGGAAGGTTTGGCCGACCACATATTTCGCATCGCGCAGGCAAACTTGGACGATCTGCGTGACAGCCTGTCCCGCCTGGGCCCGTGTCCGGGCTCCGTTGAGCTGCTGGAGTTTGTGCGCGACAACGGTGACTACATGGGTGCCATGCTCGGTCCGGGCGGCGACCCCGCGCTTGTCGAGAAGATAAAGGACATCGCGCGGGAAACGGTGACGGATCGCGCGCTTGACGGCCTGGACGCGCGGGCGCTCGGCCCGTTCTTCGACTACTACCTAACGTTTGTCGTATCGGCCGAGGTCGGCGTCGTGCAACGCTGGCTCGAGGGCGGCATGCGGGAGGGCGTCGACGTCATGGCGCGCATGATGACTGTGCTGGCGTTTGTGCGCCCCGGCGATTTGTATGGGCGCTCCATGGACGTCGATCTGCCGATGTATGGCCAGCTGTTGATGGGGATGCGTCTGAGCGGCGCAGGCGAGAGGGAGAGCAAGCGATGAGCGCTGAGTCCAACGATAAGCAGGCACGCGCCAAGGTCGTGGCGGGCGGCGCCATGGGTGACGCCGAGCGCGCGAGCATTCTCGATGCCTTCGCCGACGCCGTGGTGGGCGCTGGCTGCGGCACGAGCGGTGCGTCTGCCTGCGCGACCGACCCGGAGCTTGCCAGCATGCGCGATCAGGCCCAGAGCGAAAGCGACGCCGAGGCGCAGGCCCAGGCGCGCACGTCCGTCGAGGTGACGCCTGGCGTGGGGCTCGACTGGAGCGGCAAGCACCTGCGCCTGGGCATCGACGTGGGCTCGACGACGGTGAAGCTCGCCGTGCTCGATGACGACGACGCGCTCGTCTACGCCAGTTACCAGCGCCACCACACCGACGTACGTGCGACGGCCAAGGCGCTGTTCCGCGAGGCGCAGCGCGTGTTCGGCGACGCGCCCCTCACGGTGGCCATCACGGGTTCGGGCGGCCTGCTGCTCTCGACGTGGCTCGGCCTGGAGTTCGTCCAGGAGGTCATCGCCTCCAAGACGGCCGTCAAGAAGTTCGCGCCGCAGACGGACGTCGCCATCGAGCTCGGCGGCGAGGACGCGAAGATCATCTACTTCGACAACGGCATCGAGCAGCGCATGAACGGTACGTGCGCCGGCGGCACGGGCGCGTTCATCGACCAGATGGCGAGCCTGCTGCACACGGACGCCTCCGGCCTCAACGACCTCGCGCGCAAGGCGACGACGATCTACCCCATCGCGAGCCGCTGCGGCGTGTTCGCCAAGACCGACGTCCAGCCGCTGCTCAACGAGGGCGCCCAACCCGCTGACGTTGCGGCTTCCATCTTCCAGTCCGTCGTGACGCAGACGATCTCCGGCCTGGCGTGCGGCCGTCCCATCCGCGGCTACGTCGCCTTCCTCGGTGGCCCGCTGCAGTACCTCTCCGAGCTGCGCAAGCGCTTCCGCATCACGCTCGAGCTCGACGACGAGCACATGATCTGCCCCACGAACGCCCACCTCTTCGTGGCGAGCGGCGCCGCCATGGCGTCGGTCAGCGGCAAGCAGGTGACGTTCGCGCAGGTCATCGACGAGCTCGAGAACCTGGGTGACATCCAGGGCTCCGAGGTGCAGCGCCTTGCTCCGCTGTTCCCGACGCCGGCCGACCGCGCCGAGTTCGACGAGCGCCACGACGCGCAGGTCGTGCCTCGCGGCGACCTGGCCCATTACCGCGGCCGCGTGTTCATCGGCATCGACGCCGGCTCCACGACGATGAAGGGCGCCGTCATCGGCGAGGACGGCGAGCTGCTGCGCACGTGGTACGGCAATAACCGCGGCGACGTGCTCGGCTGTGCCCGCTCCCTCATGGACGACTTCTACCACGCCATTCCCGAGGGCTGCACCATCGGCCACGTCACGTGCACGGGTTACGGCGAGGGCCTGCTCATCGAGGCTCTGCACGCCGACTCCGGCGAGATCGAGACCGTCGCTCACCTGCGCAGCGCCAACGAGGTACTGCCGGGCGTGGAGTTCATTCTCGACGTCGGCGGCCAGGACATGAAGTGCCTGCGCGTCAAGGACGGCGTCATCGAGCACATCATGCTCAACGAGGCTTGCTCGTCGGGCTGCGGCTCGTTCATCTCGAGCTTCGCAGACTCCATGGGCATGACGGTACAGGAGTTCGCCGGGGCAGCGCTCACGGCGAAGCATCCCGTCGACCTGGGCAGCCGCTGCACGGTGTTCATGAACTCGCGCGTGAAGCAGGCGCAGAAGGAGGGCGCGACCGTCGGCGACATCTCGGCCGGTCTGAGCTACTCCGTCATGAAGAACGCCCTGTTCAAGGTCATCAAGATCCGCGACCCCAAGGAGATCGGCGACAAGGTCATCGTCCAAGGCGGCACGTTCCTGAACGACGCCGTGCTGCGTGCATTCGAGAACCTCACGGGCAAGCATGCCTACCGTCCGGACATCGCCGGCTGCATGGGCTGCTACGGCGCGGCCCTGCTCGCGCGCGACAGGGCGGGCGCCGAGGGGACCTCGACGGTGCTCTCGCGCGAGGAGATCGACAACCTGCAGGTCAAGCAGCACAGCGCGCGCTGCGGCATCTGCTCGAACAACTGCCTGCTCACGATCAGCGACTTCGGCGGCGGGCGGCGCTTCGTGACGGGCAACCGCTGCGAGCGCGGCGCGGGCAAGCGCAAGGCCGGCGCCACCGAGGCTCCCAACCTGTTCAAGTACAAGAACGAGCGTTTGTTTGGCTACGAGCCGCTGGCTGCCGACAAGGCGACGCGCGGCACGGTGGGCATCCCGCGCGCGCTCAACATGTACGAGGACTACCCGTTCTGGTTCACGCTCTTCACGAAGCTCGGCTTCCGTGTGGAGCTGTCGGCCCCTTCGACGAAGAAGACGTACGAGGCCGGTATCGAGTCTATGCCCTCCGAGAGCGTGTGCTACCCGGCGAAGCTGAGCCACGGCCACGTCATGGACCTCATCGAGCGCGACGTCGACTTCATCTGGATGCCGAGCGTGCGCTGGGAGCGCAAGGAGGACCCGTCGGCTGGCAACGCCTACAACTGTCCTATCGTCATGAGCTACCCGACGGCGCTCAAGCTCAACATCGACGAGCTCGCGCAAAAGCACATCGAGTTCATGAACCCGTTCGTGCCCTACCACGACGCCAAGGAGCTCAAGCGCCGTATGTTTGAGCTGCTCGACCGTGATCGCTTTGCCGATGCGGCGAAGGGTATTGGCCGCTTCACGGGTCCGCGCCTGACGCAGGCCGAGATTGACGCCGCTGTCGACGCCGCCTGGGCCGAGTCCGAGGCGTTCCGGGCCGATATGCAGCGTGCCGGTGAAGAGGCCTTGGCGTGGATCGAGCAGAACCACGCTCACGGCATCGTGCTGGCGGGCCGTCCGTACCACAACGACCGCGAGATCAATCACGCCATTCCTGAGCTCGTGAACTCGTTCGGCTTTGCGGTGCTCACCGAGGACAGCGTGAGCCACCTCATGCGTCCCGAGCGCCCCATCCGCGTTGTCGACCAGTGGATGTACCACTCGCGACTCTACGCGGCGGCGCGCTACGTCACGACGCGCAACGACCTCGACCTCATCCAGCTCAACTCGTTCGGCTGCGGCCTGGACGCGCTGACGACGGACCAGGTGCAGGAGATTCTCGAGGCGAGCGGCAAGATTTACACGGTGCTTAAGATCGACGAGGTGTCGAACCTCGGAGCGGCGCGCATCCGCATCCGCTCGCTTATCGCGGCGCTCAAGGATAAGCGGGCTGAGCTCGAGCGTCAGGCGCGTGCGGAGGCCGAGGCGGCGGGGAAGGATCCCGCGACGGCTGTCGTGCCCGTGCGCCGTGCGTCCGTGTCGGCGGCGTTCCCCAAGGTGGAGTTCACCAAGGAGATGTTCGACGCCGGCTATACGATCCTCTGCCCGCAGATGGCGCCCATCCACTTTGACCTCGTGGCGCCGGTGCTGCGCGCGGCCGGTTACAACCTCGTGCTGCTGCCGAGCGTTGACCACGGCGCCGTTGAGGCGGGCCTCAAGTACGTCAACAACGACATCTGCTACCCGTCCATTCTCGTGACCGGTCAGATCATGGAGGCGGTTGAGTCAGGCAAGTACGACCTGTCCAAGACGGCCGTCATCATCACGCAGACGGGTGGCGGTTGCCGTGCGACGAACTACATCGCGCTCATCCGCAAGGCGCTGCGCGACGCCGGGCACCCCGAGATCCCCGTCATCAGCCTGGCCGTCGCCAAGCTCGACGAGAGCAACTCCGGCTTCAACATCGCGCCGAAGACGCTGCTGAGCGCGTTCTATGCCCTGATTTTCGGCGATGCCATCATGCAGATGCTCTATCGCACGCGCCCCTATGAGGCCAAGCCGGGCTCAGCTAACGCGCTGTTCGAGAAGTGGATGGCGAAGGCGCGCGTCGAGGCGCCGAGCTTCACGCGTGGCTCCATGACGAGACTGGCAAAGCAGTGCGTGCGCGAGTTTGACGAGCTGCCGCTCAAAAACGACCGCTCCAAGCCGCGCGTCGGCGTCGTGGGCGAAATCCTCGTTAAGTTCCACCCGACGGCGAACAACCAGGTCGTCAATGTCATCGAGAACGAAGGCTGCGAGGCCGTCGTCCCGGGGCTCGTCGACTTCTTCCAGTTCGGCTTTGCAGGCAAGCACCTACAGCGCGAGGAACTCGGCGCCCCGCTGTCCAAGGTGCTCGGCCACGACGCGGGCATCAAGCTCATCGACTGGATGCGCGCGCCCATCGACCGGCTGTTCGCGAAATCGAAGCGCTTCACGCCGTCGACGCCGATCTTCGAGCTGGCCGAGAAAGCGAGCACCATCCTGTCGCTGTGCAACAACATGGGTGAGGGCTGGTTGCTCACGGCTGAGATGGTCGAGCTCATCGAGGCCGGCGCACCCAACATCGTGTGCGCTCAGCCGTTCGCGTGCCTGCCGAACCACGTCGTGGGCAAGGCGACGATCAAGGAACTGCGTCGCCAGCACCCAGGCAGCAACATCGTGGCCGTGGACTACGACCCGGGTGCCTCTGAGGTTAACCAGCTCAACCGCATCAAGCTGATGATCAGCGTCGCCAAAGAGAACTTCGCCCGCGAGCACCCCGAGTGGGCGGCGCTCAACGGCGTGAACATCGAGCGCCTGCGCGCGGAGGACGCGGCGAGCCAGCGCACCGCCATCGGCGCCACGGCGTAGCGAGCCGGAGCAGACACAGGGCGGCCCCGACCGGCGTGGATGCCGATCGGGGCCGCTTTGCATTCTCGTACGTGCGCCCGTATGGCGTGGGGTGTCGTCGGACTCGGGAACGCGCTCCCGGGCCCTGGACGGCCGATAGACTTTAGGCCTCGCTGTCCTTTCTGCGGGAGCGCGCGATGAGAGCGGCGCCGGCGCCGGCGAGGGCCACGCCGCCTGCGGCGATGCCGATCGCGACAGCGGGACTTAGCGACTCGTCGCCGGTCTTGGGGAGCTGCTCCTTCTTGGGCTCATCCTTCTTGTTATCGCCCGGTGTGGGCCTGTCGGGCTGGGGTTCCTTGTCGCCCTCGTCGGGTTTGGCTGGCTGCTCCGGGGCGGCCTTGACCGCTGCCGTCACCGTGGCGTCGCCGCCTGCTGCGTAGTTAGTCGCGCCGTCAAGGACGCGGGCCGTCGCCGTCAGCGTTGCGCCCGCTGCGTCGTTGCCGGCTGTGAACGTGGCGACGTACGTGTGGCCTTCCTTTGTGATAACGCCGTCGCCCGTGGCGCCGTCAACCGCGATGGACATCTGCTCGGGGGTGGGCAGGCCCATGCCGTCGGGGTCGCTTGCGGGCGCGCCCATCGTGACACCGACCTGGAACGCTTCCCCTGCCGTGACCTGCGAGGGCATGCTGATGGAGAGCCTGGGCTCGGCCTTCTCGATCGTAAAGCTCACGTCGCTTGCGCGAATGAGCCCATCCTCGTCGGTGATGGCGTCGAGCTCTTCCCACAGCTGGTCGGCATTGTCTCCGGAGACGGCCAGCTCGGAGCGCGGGATGACGACTTCGGCGTACGTGCCGGCGTCGGCCGAGCTGACCTGTGCGACGCCGGAGATGCGCCCGGCGTCCCCGAGCGTGGTGCCGGGGATGCCTGCGAGCACGACGTCGGAGAACGTCGCCGTGCCGTCGTAGACCTTTGCCTGCGGCGCGATGATGACGCCCGTGTCGAACACCAGGCTGTTCATTGCGCTGTGGAGATCCTTGACGATGAGGTCGATTTTCGGCTGGAATGCGCCGCTGAGCCTGGCGAGCCCTGCGTTGATGGCGTCGACGTCCTCGGGCGCTTCGGGCATGACGAAAAGCCCCTCGCTAAGCCCGGACAGCATGTCCAGATTCGTGAGATACACATCCCTCAGGGCTTCGCGCGACTCGGCGGTGAAATCTGTGCCGTCCTGGCCGTAGATGAGCTCGACGGCTTGCGCGACGGCCTCCTGCAGCGCAGAGACGTCCGCTACGGCGACAGGCACAGAGGCGGTGACGATGCCGTCTGAGGTGTGGGCGTCGCCGAGCATGGTGGCCTCGATCTCGATCGCCGAGCCTAAGGGCGCGTCGTCGGGCACGTTGAACGATACGAGGTAGCCGACCTCGCCGGTATTGGGGTCGGCGATACGAATCGGACCGTCGGAGTCGTCCGCGTAGGGCAGGGGATTTTCTTCGTCGATGGCGGCGAGGATGACGATATTGTCCTTGGCGAGAGGTAGCTCCTCGTCGTCACCGAGGCCCCTCACCTTGACGTAGACGTCGAGGACGCCACCGGGGGCGACGCCGCCCGGCCGCGTCACGATGTCCAACGTGACGTGGGTTTTCGGCACGAGCTCGTCGATGAGGTGCTGGAGCGTCCAGGTGTAGAGGTCGACGATGTCCTGGTCCTCGGCGGGAAGATTGAGGAACATCTCGTCGCCGTCGAGGCCGGCAATGTACTCGAGCAGCTCGTCGGCGCCGGGCGACTGGTAGTCAAGCAGGAGCTGATCCTCGTCGATGGAGTTACGCACCTCGAAGTAGGCCGTGTAGTCCGCCAGCTGGGCCCGGTGCAGTGTCGTGATGTCGAGTGCGGTGCTCTCGGCGTGGGTGTCCGTCTCACTGATGAGGACGGAAATTTCGAGGTATGAGCCGACGGGGACACCGTCCGTCACGAGGAACTCGCGGGAGAACGTGGCGCCGTCCTGTGCTACGGGGCCGATCGGTTCGAGGCCGGCGCTTCCGGGTAGGGAGACGTCGGCGAGGCCGGGCAGCTCGTCGGGGTTGTCGGCGTCGAGCGTCACGCTGACGGTGACGGTCTGCCCTGCGAACACGGCGCCGCCCTCCTCGGTGGGACTGGCGGTTATGTGCAGATTCTCACCCTGCAGCCAGGCCGGCTTCTCGGCTGTGTCCGCAGTGGGCGCGGCGGGTTCGCTGTTCACCTCCGGGCTGGAGGTTTCAGGCGCAATTGGGGCGTCGTCGGCCGCGTGCTCGACCGCGGGCTGTCCCGGCACCACGGTCTGGGTGGCGGTGGCTGGGGCGGCCAAATCCCCGGTGACGGGTTCGCTGGCTAGCGCAGGCGTGAGCGCGACCGTCAACGCCAGCGCGCCGCCCAGCGCGGCCCCGCACACCAGCCGGCGGTGTAGCTGCCCGAGGCCGTCGTACGTGCTCTTCGTGCGAGTCATGAGGACCCTCCTTTGTCGGTGCACGCACATGCGAGATGCCCAGGTGCGGCCGAGAGAGGAGGCACCGGGGCCTGAATCTCAACTTCAATTGTATAGAGATTCGATGAAACTAAGCATATCGGACTATCAAATACGCCTGAAATTGTTCTTCAGAGGAACGAATGCCTTTCCCTGCGGAACGCACGCCGCGACCCGTTGGGCGCCTGGGCGCCATGCCATGCCTTTTGGCCTCTTCGTTTTGTCCTCCGAATGAGAGCGAACCTTCGTGTGACGATGGCGCGGCGAGGGTGGCGGAACGTGCCGCTCACCTGGAAATCGCGGGCGGATACGAAACTTTCTGGAAACGTAGGACCTTCGCTTCGATGGCGCTGCGGTAAGCTGGGCTCGATCGATTCCGAGAGGGGCGCTGCCGCGTGGCTTTGGCGAGCGTGGCCCTCCTCCTTGACTCTGCTTGCGATCGGCCGCTGGCATGCGGCCAGGAAAGGTGTGGCGATGTCCGACGCGAAGTGCGGCACGTGCTCGACGACGACCGCGTGCGAAGCGGCTACCTGCGGCGACTCCACAAATGACGGCGCTTCGACCTCTTCCCAGCCCGGGGCGGTCGCCTTCATCGAGGCCTGCGGCGTTGTATGCGCTCCGGAACGGGCCCACCTTGACCTCTCGTCGGCCCGTCTCGTCGAGGCATCCGTCGAGTGCCACGACGGCACGCTGACGTCCACCGGCTCGCTTGCCGTTACGACGGGCACGTACACCGGTCGCGCTCCGCAGAACCGCTTCATCGTCGATACGCCCACCGTTCACGAGCGCATCGCCTGGGGCAAGGTCAACGCCCCCATCTCGTCCGAGCATTACGAGCGCATCCTCGCAGGCGTGCGTTCCTACCTGGGCGAGCGCGACGTCTACGCCGTGCGTGCCATGGCTGGTGCCGATCGCGCCCACGCGCGCCGTTTCGCCGTGCTGGCCGAGATGCCCCACCAAGCCCTGTTCGCACGCCAGATGCTCGTGCGCCCCACTGCCGAGGAGCTTGAGACCTACGAGCCGGACTTCGTTGTCTACGCCGTGCCAGGCTATGCGTGCGACCCCACGACGGATGGCACGAACACGGCGTCGGCCGTCGTCATCAACCTGGAAGAGCACGTCATCATCGTGGCCGGCACCGGCTATTCCGGCGAGATTAAGAAGTCCATCTTCTCTACGATGAACTACCTGCTGCCCGTCGAGGACAACGTGCTGTCCATGCACTGCTCGGCCAATATGGATCCCGAGACCGGCGACACGGCCGTGTTCTTTGGCCTGTCGGGCACGGGCAAGACGACGCTGTCGGCCGATCCTACGCGCCGACTCATCGGTGACGACGAGCATGGCTGGTCCGACGAGGGCGTCTTCAACATCGAGGGCGGCTGCTACGCCAAGTGCATCAACCTCTCGGCCGAGCGCGAGCCCGACATCTTCCGAGCCATCCGCTTCGGCAGCGTGACGGAGAACGTCATCCTCGACGCCGAGTCGCGCGTGGCCGACTACGACGACACGCGCATTACGGAGAACACGCGCGTCGCCTACCCCATCGAGCACATCGACAACTGCGTGCCGGCCGGCACGGGCGGCCTGCCGCGCGTCGTTGTCTTCCTGACGGCCGACGCGTTCGGCGTGCTGCCTCCCATCTCGCGCCTGTCCGAGACGGCGGCCATGTATCACTTCATGACGGGATTCACCTCGAAGGTCGCCGGCACGGAGCAGGGCATCGTCGAGCCGGTTCCGACGTTCTCCGCCCTGTTCGGAGAGCCGTTCATGCCGCTTGATCCGCTGACGTACGCCGAGATGCTCAAGGAGCGCATCGCGCGCGACGACGCCCGCGTCTACCTCGTGAACACGGGCTGGACAGGCGGCGGCTACGGCGTTGGGCACCGCATGGCGCTGTCTGCGACCCGCGCCATGGTGCGTGCGGCGCTTTCTGGCGAGCTCGAGCAGGCGCAGTTTGTGCGCGACGAGCGCTTCGGCGTCGACGTGCCGACGAGCTGCCCGGGTGTCGACGCCTCCGTGCTCGACGCGCGCGGCACGTGGGCGTCGGCGAGGGCCTATGACGAAGCCGCCGACAAGCTGGCCCGCATGTTCGAGGGCAACTTTGCACGCCGCTACCCGCATGCGCCTGTTGAGGTCGCCGCGGCTGGCCCGCACCCGCTCGCCGGCGAGCCCGAGCAGGGCGACGCAGTGACAAGTGCGAGCGTCGAGCCGATGTGTGACGTCCACTCCGAGGCTGGCGCACGCCCGAAGAGCCCGGCCATCTAGCGGGATGAGGCTCCCGGGTCGCCTGGGCGCGTGCACATCCGCGTCGAATGCGGGCTGACGGAGGCCTCCTCGCGACAGGTTGAAGGCTTTGGCCTGCAAACCCCCAGGTTACTTGAGGGTTTGCAGGCCTTCTTTTTGCGGAGACATCCGAGTCGGCCCACACTCGACGCAGTGGGGGCCGGAAGCTCGTCCGCTCGCGGTGCCTCACGGCCGGTTGCGCCGAGAGAGCTGGACGCTCCCGACGAGGCCGTAGATGAGGGCCGTCAGGGCGTAGAGGGGTAGGTTGACTATCGTCGCGATGCGCGTTGCCGTCTTGGCGAACTCGATCCACGATGCGGGACCGCTGCCGCTTGCGAGGTACGTGTCGACAAACAGGACAACGCCGATGCAGGCCAAGCCCCACAGATACGCCTTGACCGTGCCCGCGAAGAACCTCTGTCCGTCGTGGCCGTCGCCCTGCGGAGACTGAACGTTTGCGAGCAGCGTTCCTGTGCAGATGGCAAGCGTGACCCAGGGGCGCCAGTCGGAGTTGAGGGCGTCCCTCGTTCCCGTGATGTACTCGGGCGGCATGTACGGGATGCTCCAGACGAGAACGGCGAGAACTAGAAGACCGAGCAGGGCGGTGAGGTTGCACCCGCGTGCCGGCTTGGCCATCCAGTTGTGGACGACGTGGGCGACTGGGCGGAACTTTCGTCTCGCGGCGACTTGCACTTGCCGCGCCGCTGAGCGCGCTCCGGCGATCTGCTGCGCAAAGGGGCCGGCGGCGGAGCCTCTTGCGGCCTGCCTCCTCGTCCGACAGGTGCTTGCGGAGGGGGCCGAGGATGAGCCGAGCCTGCCCTGGGGTGTCATTCTGGGCGCAGTGGGGTTAGGGATGGCGAACTGGCTTCCCGTGTGCCCGCTCGCGTTCGAGCCCGTTGGCCTGATCTTTCCCATGCCCTGCGCGACGTCGCACCGGGGGCACATGCAGCCGATTGGGTGCTCGGCGCCGCAAGCGGGGCACGGCTCGAGCGTCTGGAGCGCCGTGCGTAGCTCGGCTGCCCAGGCGCGGGCGGACGGGCGCTCGCTGGGGTGGGCATGGCCGCGTACGAACGCCCGCTTGAACAGGGCGCGGATCGCGGGCGGCAGGCAGGCGACGTCCGGCGCATACACGGGCGTCGTGAGTCCCGAGCGGCGCGAGAAGAATGGGCTGAAGCCGCTCTTGATGTTGTCGACGGGTTGGGGACAGCTGCGCGCTGCCGAGCTCCCGAACATGCTGTTCGCTGCGGCACAAGCGAATGGGTGACAGCCGTTCTCGAGCAGGGCGAACACGTGCACGGCCAGCGCAAACAGGTCAGTTTGCTGGCTGTAGGGCGAGGGATTCAGCGTCTCGAGCGACGCGCCTGCCGGGGCGTGCGCCAGGGCGGCGTGCACTTCGGGCGCCAGGTAGTCGGGCTTTCCGACGCCACAGCGATAAACGGTGCCCGACGTGTCCGTGATGTGGAACGAGTCGCAGTCGATGAGCGTGACCGTCCACGTCTTCTCGTCCACGAGGGCGTTATCGGGATTGAAGTCGCCGATGACCTGGCCGAGGTCGTGCACGCAGGCGACGGCCGCGGCCAGGTTGTATGCGAGCGTCAGCTGTCGGGCGTACGTCGCCGAGGCGCCGCCGGGCCCGCCGATGCCCGTCGGACTGGCGACGTAGTACTCGTTGAGGTGGTGCGAGGCCACGACCTGGGGCATGACGTATCCGGTGAAGTGCCCGTCGCGCTGGGCGATGTCGAGGGGCCAGGCGAGCTGGGCGCGTGCCGCCGCCGGAGGCCGGCGTGCGACCATGGCGCTGAGCTTGGCACGGCGCTGGGCGTCGGCACGCCCTGCGGCGAACTCCTTGACGACGAGGCGCGTGTCTCCGGGGCGTGGGCGGTTGAGCGTCGCTGAGCCGGCGCGCATGACGCCCTCCACCGCGTAGACGCTGCCTTCGCCGCCGCGTCCGAGCGGCTTGTCCTGCGTCTGGTACGTGATGCCGCTCACGCCGGTGAACTTCATGGACGCGCCTCCTCGACGGTGTCGCTCGTGGGATCTGATAGCGGGCGGGCATCCCACCCTGTGCGGACTACGGCCGGGGGAGATGCGAAAGTGGGGTCTTCTGTGATGGGGCCGAGGGCCGGGCGCCGGGCGTGGCGTGCGTCTCTCTTTGAGCGGCTCCAAGCGAGGGGTAGAGTGCCGTCTGCCAGGCAACGGTCAGCGCGTCCCAGTCTGGCTCGCGATAGGGGTGCGCCGAGGTGGCGAGCGGCACGTCGGGGTTGGCGATGACGGCGATCGTGCGGTCGTCGCGCACGGCGCGCACGAAGCGCTCGCCGACGCCGGCAGCGCGCATGCGGGCGAGCTCGCGGGCGGTGTCGGCGTCGCCTTCGGTGCCGAGGAGGGCCGAGACTCGGTCGTAGTAGACGTCGACGGGCGACCCCGTCTCGCCGGCAACGAAGCGCGCGAACGCCTCGAAGGCTGCGGGGTCGACGCCGTACGACGTGAGCGTGCTGTCGTCCTCGGGTTCGGATGCCCCACTCGGGACGTCTGGAGTCGCGGGGGCCTCTGAGAAGGCGGCTGCGTCGCCGGCCTGTGCCGCATCGAGGGGAGCTTGCGTGGCTTCGCGCGCTGGCATCGCGGGGGTGGCCGCGTCGCCCGGGCGCGTTTCCTCGACGGATGTTTGCGGGGCGCAGGGGCTCGCCTCGACGAGGGCATGCCCTGCATCGGCGCGCGCCTCGAGCCCTCGCGGGTCGGCGAAGAAGCGCACGAGCGGCGTATAGATGGTCGGGTCGTCGACGTCTTCGCCCGCGTGCGTGCCGCCTCCCGGCTGCAGCCTTCCTGCGAGCGCGCCGAGCCCTGCGCTCACCTTGGCGCCCACTCCCGCCCTGGCGTGCACCTGGCGCTGGGAGCCGGCAAACGCTAGCAGGCTCGGCTTGAGCGCTGCGCGCATGCCGTCGGTCGCGAACAGCAGGGCGGCGACGTCGTGTGGGTACGTCCCTATCTCCCAGCCCGTGTAGCCACCGCTCAGCGGGATGACCGTTTCGCCGTCGGGGCCGTGCTGGGGCGTCGTGACCTCGACGATGCCCCCATCGCAGCGCAGCGCGAACAGGCCACCATCGCCGGCGTGCCCGTAGATGACGCGCGCCCCGTCGTAGATGGCCAGCGTCAACGTCGTGTCGTAGCGCTCCGCGGGCTCATCGTCGGCGAGGGCGCGGCGCAGCACCTGCTTGAGGGCGTAGTTCATGGCGGTGCGCACCATGGAGTACGTGCTCGTGAGATCGCGATCGGGCGGCAGGCAGCGCGCGCAGAACAGCGCGGCCTCGCGAGCGGCGATGTGTGCGCCGATCTCGGCGTGGGCGGCGCTTCCCACGCCGTCGGCGCCGGCGAGGATCCACGTGCCCTCCTCCTGGGCAGGCAGGATGTAGTGACTGTCCTGACAGGGCAGGCCGCGCTCGATGTGGGAGCGCCCCGCCTGGGAGATGCCGTATGCGATCATGAGAGGTCCTTTCTCGGAACAGGGACACGGGGTGTGGAGGGCGCCGAACCAGCTGGGGGCTGGTGCCCAGGAAGGACCTACCAGCTGCTCGGAGGCAGCGTCGCGTTCGCGGGCAGGGCGGGGAGCTGCGGGTTTGCGCCAGGCATGCTCGACGACATCACGGACATGGACTCAGAGAGCCAGTGGAAGATGCCGGTGAAGTCGGTGTTGGACAGCTGCATGTAGCGCTTCTCGACCTTCGTGAGCCGGCGCAGCGTCGCCTCGTCGTGGCCGGGCGTGCCCAACGCGAAGAACTTGAGGTGCGTGTGCAAACCGCGGCCCTCTTCTTCGGCGATGCGCCGCTCGGCGTCCGCGATGTCGTCGGTGGGGCAGCCGTCGGTCATCATCATGATCCAGGGGCGGTGGCTGGGCGTGCCGAGGCTGCGATAGAGCTCCGTGCGCTGCTCGACGAGGTCGATGGCGCGGTTGATGCCGGCGCCCATCGCGGTGAGGCCGCTCGCCTGCAGAGTCGGCGGCTGGAAGTGAGGCAGCGGGACGAAGTCTTGCACGACGTCGACGTCCGAGCCGAATGTGACGACGGCCACGTCGACGCTGCGCTGTGCCTGCGCGTCGCTGGCGAGGTCCTTCTTGAAGCGAACGAGGGCGCGGTTCAGGTTGTCGAGCGGATCGCCTGCCATGCTGCCGGACACGTCGAGAAGCAGCACGAGGGCGAGGTGCGCCTCGTTGATGGCTTCGGGCATGCGGTCGCGCTGGATCTGCTCGAGCGGCGTCGTCTCGTAGATGGCGTCTTCATATGCGCTCATGGGGGAACTCCCTTCGCTGGTGGACGTTGTGGCCACTATCGGGTCTTTCCCGTCCGCCGGCGAGTGCGCAGGGGATGCGCCTCTGGTGCATCGAGGGTGCGCGCGAGGTTCAACATCATGTCTGAGCTGCGGAATCGATAGTGTCGCTCTTTGGGGAGGACCTCGTTGCGAGCCCCGTCGCCCACGTCACGGCAGGGCTTGAGTGGGACTTAGATTGCCTGCGTGTATACAAGTGCCGCCCGTCTGTCCGTTGCAAATGCAACGGACAGACGAATCGGGGAGCCATAGAGTGGGCTATGTAACAGACTAGAAACAAGCTGACTTTTTTCCTAGGTAATAGTGTCCACAGGGACACGGTGCTCGCGTGCAGGGGGCGTTGCGGGCCACACCGGAGTCAGCGGGAGGCGTGGGGGAGACATCGCGCATGGCAGAAACTATACAGCCCGAGGTGGAAACACCTCCAGACTCCGAGGCGCCTTCGCCCTCGAGGCACAGTTCCGTGCCGCGCCGGGGACATGCCCAGCCGGGGCTGCCGGGATCGGACCGCGCGCCTTCTCCGGCTAAGCTGCACGCCGCCATTGGCATCGCGGCCGTCCTCCTCGTCGTGCTGTTCTTCGGCTCGTTCATGATCGGCCAGTATCCGATCGAGCCCGCCGGCGTGCTCAATATCATCGGCTCGCGCATATTCGGCTTCGAGTGCTCCGAGCCCGCCATGGCGCAGACGATCATGTGGAAGGTGCGCCTGCCGCGCATTTGCGCCGCCATCGGCATCGGCGCGGCGCTCGCGGTGGCTGGCGCCGTCTACCAGGGGCTCTTCCGCAACCCGATGGTGTCTCCCGACATCCTGGGCGCAAGCTCGGGCGCGGGCTTTGGCGCGGCGCTCGCGCTGCTGTTCTCGCTGCCCTACGCCATGGTGCAGCTCAACGCCTTCGTGTTCGGCATCCTGGCCGTTGCCGTGGCCTACCTCATCTGCCAGCGCGTGAGTCGCGGCAAGGACGCCGTGCTCATGCTCATCCTGGCGGGCATGGTCGTCTCGACGCTGTTCTCGTCGTTCATCACGCTCATCAAGTACGTGGCCGACCCGGAGTCCAAGCTGCCCGAGATCACGTACTGGCTCATGGGCAGCCTGGCCAACGTCAACAAGAACGACGTCCTGTTCCTCATCGTGCCGCTGCTCATCGGCGTCGTCCCCACGTTCCTGCTGCGCTGGCGCCTCAACGTCATGGTGTTCGGCGACGAGGAGGCCCAGTCGCTCGGGCTGAACGTCAAGCGCATCCGCGGCGGCCTCATCCTGTGCGCGACGCTGCTGACGGCGACGTCGGTGGCCGTGGCGGGCATGATCGGCTGGATCGGCCTCATCATCCCGCACATGTGCCGCTTCATCGTGGGGCCCAACTACAAGAACCTCGTGCCGATGTCCCTGCTCGTGGGCGGCATCTTCCTGCTCGTCGTCGACTGCCTGGCGCGCACGCTGTTCACGGCCGAGATCCCGCTGGGCATTCTCACGTCGCTCATCGGCGCTCCCTTCTTCGTCTACCTGCTGTTCAAGCGCAAGAAGGAGTCGGCATGATCATCGAGGCAAAGGGCGTCTGCGCGGGTTACGGCGGCGCCGACATCGTGCATGACGTCAGTTTCGAGCTCGAGAGCGGCGGGGTGCTCTGTCTGCTCGGCCCCAACGGCGTGGGCAAGACGACGCTGTTCAAGGCCCTGCTCGGCTTCATCCCGTTCACGGGGGGCGGCCTGTACGTCGACGGCCAGCGCGTGAACCACAACGATCGCAAGCAGGTGGCGTCGCTCATCGGCTACGTGCCGCAGGTCCACGAGCCGCCGTTCCCGTTCAGCGTGCTTGACGTTGTCGTCATGGGTTCCGTCGTGCGCGAGAACCTGTTTACCGGCCCCTCGAAGCGGGCCTATCGCGACGCCGAGGCCGTGCTCGAGCGCCTTGGCGTGTCGTACCTGCGCGACAAGGTGTACACGGAGGTGTCGGGCGGCGAGCGGCAGATGGTGCTCATCGCTCGCGCTCTCATGCAGCACCCGGCGTTCCTCATGATGGACGAGCCGACGTCGAGCCTGGACTACGGCAACCAGATGCGCGTGCTCGGGCAGGTGAGGAGTCTGTCTCAGGAGGGCGTCGGCGTCATCATGACGTCGCACTTCCCCGACCACGCCTACCTGGCCTGCACGAAGGCTGTCGTCATGTCGCGCACGAAGCCGTTCACGGTGGGGCCCGTTGAGGAGATCGTGACGGAAAAGACGCTCAACGAGGCGTATGGCATCAAGGTCAAGGTGACGAACCTGCACTTCGACGACGTGCCGGGTGGCGAGCTCACGGCGTGTATTCCCGTGCTGCCCGACCCGCGCGAGACCGAGGCACACGGACGAGGGGAGGACGCGTGATGGCCGAGGGAAACGGGTGGGCCGCAGCGCCGGCTCTGGCTCCTGAGCGGTTGGCGCTGGGCCTGCCCGGCCTGTGGGAGCGTGCGGCTCAGGCGGATCCCGCGACGGCGGCGCTGCCGATTCGAGACATCGCGTTCGGCGGCATGTGGCTCGTCGTGCGCCTCGAGGGGAACCACGTCGGTCGCGCCTTCATGTTCACGGGCGCGCACGAGGTGTACGGCCCGTTTGACTTCGGAGCGCTCGAGCGCATGCAGCCACTCATTGGCCAGCCGGTGAGCGCTGCGTTTGCCTGGGCGACGAGCCCGGATGCCGGGACGGAACTCGGGGCCATCGTCGCCGACGGTTTGGCGCTGGCCTGCCTCAACGCTGCCAGCGCCCCCGGCAACGAGCCCGCAGCGCTCGAGACTTCCGGCCTTGAGCTGCTCGACGACTGCGTGGGGAGCCTCGTGCGCCCGAGTGACCGCGTTGCCGTTGTGGGCGCCGGCATGTTCATGCGCGAGCTGCGGCAGAGCGGGGCGACCGTCGACGTCATCGACATGCGACCGGCCTGCGATCTCATGTGCGCGCACGTCACGGCTGCGGGCGTCGAGACGGCCCCGCAGGGCCTGCGCTTCCACGGCGTCGAGGACACGGAGGCGCTCTTCGCGCAGGCTGACGTGCTGTTCCTCACGGGCTGCACGCTCGTGAACGGGACGTTCTTCGAGCTCATGGCGCTGCCGAGACGCGCCCGTGACGTCGTGATGTTCGGCCCGTCCTCCGGGGCGCCCTTCGAGGCGCTTGCGGAGCTCGGTGTGACGTGCGTGGCGAGCAGCGCCGTCGTGGACGCCGACGGGCTTATTGACGCGACGCTGCGTGGTGCGGCGGCGCGCCAGGTGCCGCAGGAGATCACGCGGCCCTATGTGGTGACATTCCCCCGCTCGTAGAGGGTGTGCATACAGGTTGCCCGTCTCGTGCCGAGTGGTCGGGGCGGGCGGCAGATGGAAGCGAGGGCGGCCGGTACCGCGCAGGCGGGCATGTTGCCGAGGACGGCGACGTGCCCGGGGGTGTGCGGCGAGGCCACCGGAGACAGGGTGCGAGACATCGCGCCGACGAAAGGGGATCTGGGACTATGGAGAAAGACATGCTTTCCCGCCGCGGCTTCGTGCGGGCGACGGCTGGCCTGGGCGCGGCGCTTGCCGCCTGCGGCCTGGCTGGTACGGCGCTTGCCTCCGACAAGGCTGCCGACGCGAAGGCGAGCGGTGCTGCTGACAAGGCCGCCTCTGCCGCCAAAGACGGCGTCGTCATCGACTACAAGGGCCGCGAGGTCGCCATTCCCGAGAAGATCGAGCGCATCGCCGTCACGTGCATGGGTGGCGCGACGCAGACCGTGTGCGTATTCGGCGGCGCCGACCGCCTTGTCGTGAGCCCGTCGATGGCTAAGAGCTCTCCGCTCGTGCTGAAGCTGTTCCCGCAGATCGAGGACGCCGTGGACGCCGGCACGTTCGACGACGTCAACATCGAGACGATCGCCGCCGCCGAGCCTGACTTCGCGTTCGTGTCGAGCACGTCTGACAAGGGCAACGCCGCCATTGAGGAGCTGGGCATCCCCACGTACACGCTCGGCACGGCCAACTCCACGATTGAGTCCATGCGCAACGACTATATGAACGCCGGCAAGCTGCTCGGCACGACCGACACGGCCGACGAGCTCATGAAGTTCTGGGATGACGTGCTGGGTTACGTCTCCGATACGCTGGCGACCATCCCCGAGGAGGATCGCCTGACGGTTTACCGCTGCGGCGCAGAGCTCACGGCCGCGAGCCACACCCCGTGGGCGACGTCGTGGATCAAGGGCGCGGGCGGCATCCCTGCTGTCGAGAAGGACGGCATGACGAGCGACGTCAGCATCGAGCAGGTTGCCGAGTGGGATCCCGACGTCATCAGCACGTCGGGCGACGTGAACGCCATCCTGACGAACGAGGCGTATGCCGACCTGAAGGCCGTGAAGAACGGCGCGGTCTACAAGACGCCGAAGGGCACGATGAGCTGGGACGTTCCCTCGCCTGAGGTGCCGCTCGGCTTCGCGTGGCTCGCTAAGACGCTCTATCCCGAGGCGTTTGCCGACTTCGACGTCGAGGCGAAGTGCAAGGAGTTCTACGCCCAGTTCTTCAACTATGACCTGACGGACGAGGACCTCGACGGCATTTTCCTGCGTACGAAGTAGAGCGCGCTTTTCTGACAAAAACGTCCGGGCTGCCAGTGCGGCCCGGACCTACGTTTTCTGACACGAAAAGGAGCACCATGGAACGCGTGAACACCCCTCTTTCCCGCCGCAGCTTCGTGGCGGCCGCTGCCGCCCTGGGTGCTGCGACAGTCCTGACGGGCACAGCGTACGCAGCTGACGGCGCCTCTGCTGGGAAGGATGCCGGAAAGGGCTCGGGCAAGGGTGGCGGCAAGGGCAAGCAGGTCGCGATCGCCGCTTCCGACGACCCGTCCATCGTCATTGACGCCCAGGGCAACGAGGTTGCCGTGCCCGAGAAGATCGAGCGCGTCGCCATCACGTGCAACGGCGGCGCGACGCACGAGGCCGTCATTTTCGGCGGTCCCGACAAGATCGTTGCCGAGCCCTCCATGGAGGCGTTCCCCCAGCTGCTCAAGATGTTTCCGGTGCTCAACGACGTCGTGAACGGTGGCTCGTTCGACGACGTGAACGTCGAGACGATTGCGGCCCAGGCGCCTGACATCGTGCTGTGCGGCGTGAGCTCGGAGAAGGGCAACGCCCAGATCCGCGAGGTCGGCATGAGCACGTACGTCATGCTCATCGGCTGGGCGGCCGTCGACACGCTCAAGCAGGAGTTCCTCAACGTCGGTCACCTCTTCGGTAACGATGAGCGCGCCGAGGAGCTCGTGGCGTACTGGGACGACATGATGAGCAAGATCGCCGAGCGCGTGGCGAAGCTCACGGACGAGCAGCGCGCCCGCAAGGTGTACTACCTGGGCTCGCCTGTCATCACGAAGGCGAACACCGGCGACTGGGGTCGCGTGTGGGTCGACACGATCGGTGCAACGTTCGCCGTGCCCGACGAGGACCTCAACGGCGACGTCACGATCGAGAAGGCGCTGGGCTGGAACCCCGACGTCATCGTCGTCCAGGGCGGCAAGGACCTCACCGAGCTCACGAGCGACCCTGCCGTGCAGGACATCGCCGCCATCCAGAACGGTGAGGTCTACTCCTGCCCCATCGGCGCGTTCTGGTGGGATCGTCCCTCGCCCGAGGCGCCGCTTGGCTTCCTGTGGCTGGCCCAGACGGTGTTTCCCGGCGTGTTCGATGACATTGACCTGCACCAGGAGACCGTCGACTTCTTCAAGCGTTTCTACAACTACGACCTGCCGCAGGACGAGTACGACGCGTTCTTCGGCGGCGCGGCGAAGTAAGTAATGCTACCCTGGGGCGGTATCGATGGGTACCGCCCCAGGGGAGGGCACGTTGCATCGCATGCTTTCGCGGGACGAGATCCCGCGTGACTTGCCGCTCTTCGATGGCGTGAAGGCCTCGAAGATCGACCATCTGCTCGAGTGCTATAACGCACGCCTCGCCGAGCTTGACGCGGGCGAGGTCATTGCGACGGCGGACGGCACGCCGGGGTTTGTTGCGTACCTGATGACGGGCCGTGCTCTGGCCTGCACCTACGATGAGCAGGGCAACCGTACAATCATGCACGAGCTTATGCCGGGGCAGGCCCTTTTCTGTCGGGAGTCGAGCCGTATGGCGCTGCTGCGCGAGATCGTCGTCACGACGTGCGAGCAGAGCCGGGTGCTCTACTTCAGCGTGCCCGACGCCGAGCTACGTGGCGACAATTGCGTCCTGTGCGCGAAGATGGTGCTTGGCAACCTCGCCCTGTCGCTGGGCTCGCTCAACGCGGAGCTTATGGCGGCCATGGACATCCGACGCCGGCGCACGACGCGCGGCAAGCTCATCGCCTACTTGCAATACGAGGCGCACCGGCATGGGGCGAGCGCGTTCGACGTGACGCTCAATCGTCAGGAGTTGGCAGACTTTCTGTGCATCGACCGCGCCGCCCTGTCGCGCGAGCTGTCGGGGCTGCGCGACGAGGGTCAGATCGAGTACGACCGCAGCCACTTCGAGCTGCACCTGCGCCCGCCCGTGCGCCGTGGCGTCCAAGCGGGGGTATAGGCCGCTACGCCGTGAAGCCGATGCGGGCGGATCGGGCGTCGCCCCCCAGATCGGGCTCAGCGTAGGCCGCCTCGACGTCCGGCGCGCAGATGAGCGCCTCGTCGCGGGCCTGGGCGGCTTCGAGCAGACAGCGCTCCATGAGGCGGCGCGCCGTGCGGGCGTTGGCAAAGCCTCTCGTGCCCCGGAGCTGCCCGAGCAGACGCTTCGCCGCCTTGAGTGCGCCATCGTCGACCGAGAATCCCCGCGCCTGTGCCAGCAGGCGGAATATCTGGGCGAGCTCGGCGGGTGTGTAGTCGTCGAACGCCACGCGGAAGGCGAAGCGGTCGCGCAGGCCCGGGTTGCGCGCGAAGAGCTGCTCCATCTCGTCGGGATAGCCGGCAAAGACGCAGACGAGCTCGTCTCGCCTATCCTCCAGGCCGTCGACGAGCGTGTCGATGGCCTCCTGGCCGTAGCTGCTCGAGTCCATGAGCGCATACGCCTCGTCGACGAACAGCAGTCCACCGCGGGCCCGGTCAAGCGCTGAGCGGGTGCGCGCCGCGCTCGTGCCGACGTAGCGCCCCACGAGGTCGGCGGCACTCACCTTGACGAACGAGCCGCCGCCCGTGACGCCGAGCGCCTCGTAGTAGGAGAGCAGGCGCCGTGCCAGCTCCGTCTTGCCGGTGCCCGGGGCGCCGAGGAACGCCATGTGCAGGCATCCCACGGCTTCGCGCCCGTGTTTGGCGGCCAGCGTGCCCACTTTGCGTAGGACGGCCTGCTGGCGGTCGAGCCCCACGAGGCCTTCGAAGACGCGCTCGAGGTCTCGGCAAGGCTCGGGGCGAGGTCGCAGGTCGGCTGGGCGCACGTTTCCCTCCCGGTCGGAGGACTCACGCTCGAGGCGCACGAGGGCGTCCAGCGTGTCGGCGCCCGCCTTGCGCGGGTCGACGTTGGCGTAGGCGTCGAGGTGCCAGCGAGACAGACGCTCGATGTCGCCGCGCGGGTCGCGCAGCTCGTTGTCGAGCGGGGAGGGCACCGTCCGCCCCTTTGCGAGAAACGGCAGCTTCGTCGTCCCGTCGCGCACGACCGCTGGCAGGGGCTCCACCGGCACGCCACTGGCACGCATCAGGTCGATGGTGCGGGCGACCTGCTCGTAGTCGGGTTGCTCGCCCAGGTTGAGTACCCCGGCGAAGTACCGGGCAGTTGCTGCCATAGTCACTCCTTACTCGAAGGCGAGGGGCCACTCGTCGTCGGTGCCCTTGCGCGGGCGCTTCCTGTGGGCTCGCGCGATGACCGAGCGCAGGGCGGGGTAGGCCACGTCGTCAAGGAACTCCAGACAGCCGGACAGCTCTCGCTCCGCCGTCTCGAGGGTGCGGTCGGCCAGCGTACGGCGCATGACGATCTCTCCGTCATCCTTGTCGATCGTCACGTCGCCGAAACGGTCGTCTTCGTGGGTGTACAGGAGCTTCTTCGTGTCTTCGCGAGCGAATTCGGGAATCTGGATGGCCGGGAGCATGCGCAGGTAGGGGGGATGGCTGTCGCCGATCTCATACGAGACGCAGACCGTGATGTTGGAGCAGGGGTAGCAGGCAAAGAGCGAGGAGTCGTCGTTGGGGACGAGGGTTTGCCCGCACAGCTGGGAGCCCTTGTGAGGGAGGCAGGAGCTCGTGACGATGCTCATGAGACGTCCTTTCGGAGAATGTGGTGCGTCCGGATTGCGGGAGGGGCTAGTCGAGCTTCCACGCGGGAATGCCCGCGTCGATGGCGGTGAAGCGCCAAGCGTTTTCGTGGATGGTCGACAGGCCGCGGTTGATGGCTAGCGCGATGTCCCCGCCCCCTCGTATGTCTATAGGCTCGTCGGGGATGAAGTGCACGGTGCCGTCTCCGATCGAAAGACCGGTCTGGATGAGCGCGCTGTTGATCGAACGCATCATCCTCTTGACGGGACGGACGTTCTCGGGGCTGACGCGCAAGTGCGTGTCAATGTTGAACATGCACGTGCCGGACTCTTCGTCGACGAGGGCCTCCACAGTCGCAAAGCCGCAGCCCCGACGCTCTCCGTTGGTCGTGAAGAGCCCGTTCGGGTGCTCGACAACGGGGAGGCGGGCCTCCTCGAACTGGTGGCGCACCGTTTCGAGCGTCGTCAGGGCGGGGACGGTGGCGCCGCCGTCCTCCTCGGGCGAATCGGGGTCGTCGCTGAACAGTGCTTTCAAGTCGTCTAGGTAGCTCACGGGTGCTCCTTTCGATGGCGCGTCGTGACCCGTCGCACTCGGGTTTCGGTGTGGCCATAACAATGCGGGCGGACGGCCGGTCTGGCGAGTGCGCATGAGGGCCGTGTGCGGTGCGCGAACGGTTCGCGTGAGGATGAAACGCCTGGTGCGGGCCGTCGCGATGCGGTACTGTGCTTGCCAGCGGGCCGTCTGTGACGAGGGGAGCGGCGATGGCGGAGTGCGAGATGACATGCCGTGCGGGTATGCGCGTGCTGTACGAGCTGGCTGGGGCGAGCCGGAAGCGCTGGTCGGGTCTCGACGAGGACCTGAGGGCGACTCCGGGCACCGCCAAGCGCGTGTTTGCGCGCAACGACAACTGGCCCCAGCAGTTTGGGGCCGTTAACTACAAGGACCTCGTCACGCGCTACGCCCTGGACGAATATTCGACGCTGTATGGCGCGCTCGTGACGATCAAGGAGACGCTGCGCTCGTTTGACGCCTACACGCCGGAGGTCGACGCCATCGTGTCGGGCATCGACGCCGACACGGACGAGGCGACCATCGAGGCGTGCATCGAGCGCCTGAGCGACGTCATCTATGCCACGGCTCGCCCCGCCTCCCGCGCCGCGGGCGTGCGCGACGCTGCCGAAAACGTCCGGGCCGACGCCAAGCCCGGTCTGGACGACAGGCTGAACGTGCGCCTCGAGAAGAAGGCGGAACCCGACGCGGATGCCGATCGCGCGGAGGCGCCGGCGTATGGGATGCCGGCTGCTATGGCGGGTGTGGGGGAGGCGGGGCACGGTTCGGACTCCGCGTCGTCCGTCGCCGATGCTTCGCGGGAGCTATCTTTTGCCGACGTGCGGGAGCTGCTGTGCGGCGGGCCTCGACGTGTGCTGCTGCGGACGTATGTGGACGATGAAGCGCTCCTTGCCGAGCTGCTGCCGCCTGACGTCATGACGGACGTACGGGGTGCGCACCCCGGCGAGTCGGCGGAAACCCTGCCGCAGGCCGTGCGCGACGAGCTCGCGCTGCGCCTGTGTACCGACGGTGGCATGGCCTGCCGCGAGCTGCTGCGCCGTTGCGAGCGCCTGATGCGCGCGGCCGATCGCGACGCGTTTGTGACGGGTGTCGCCGCGCTCGAGGAGCGCCGTGGCCTGCGTGCCGATATCGGCGGGGCTCGCGCGACCGGTGTCACAGAGCCGGACTATCTCGCTGAGCCGTTCGGCTATCTCGCGACGCGCTTCTCCGCCGACCCGCCGCGCCGCCTGTTCGTGCTGGCGTTGCTCGCCCTGCTCGGGCGCGACGGCACGGCTACCGTCCTGCGCCGCTTGCATGATGAGCCTGGCTTGCTGGCAGGCAACCTGTAAGGGGAGGACGTCGCCGCCCTATACTGGATGCTCGGCCCTCTGACTGCGGAAAGGATTTTCTCCTCATGAATATGAGCGACTATCTCGATGCGCTCCCGAACGGCCCGCGCTCTGAGGAGCTGTGCTTCATGTCCGTGGACGAGGCCAACTCCGCCCTGCGCGGCCCGCGCGGCGAGCTGGGCGGCGGCGCCTACTATCGCCGCGTCGCCGCCGCGGTGCTTGGCTCGGCCGGCGAGGTCGTCGGGTCTGCGCCGGACTTCTTCAACTTCGCGATGGCGTATGACGACGCGGGCGACTACGTGACGGAACTCGCGGTGTGCAAGCGCGCGCTCGAGCTGTATCCCGGCGACGTTGACCTGCTCGCTCGCGCCATCGACGCCGCGGGCGAGTGCGGTCGCTTTGACGAGGGTCTGCGGCTCATCGAGCGCCTCGAGCAGACGCCGAAGCGCTACTGGAACCACCACTACCCGTTCTTCGACACGACGCGCTTCTACCAGGCCTATGTCACGGCCTGTCCGCGCGACCAGATCGACGATATCGTGGGCAAGGCCATGGACATGGCGCTGGCGTACCAGAAGTACCTGCCCATCGACGAGCGCGGCTACAACCTCGAGGCCGAGCTGCACCTGTACGCCGGGCGTGTAACGGAGGCGCGCCGCGTGCTACAGCGCGCCATCTTCGAGGACGTGCAGGGGCCAGACGGGACGTATGGCAGCCTTGTCGCAGCTCAGTGCTGTCTGACGATGCTCATGCAGATCCTGGGCGACAGCACGGACTATGACCTCATCATCAAGGTGGCGCAGCGTGGCATCCGCAACACGGCGCGCAGCCAGCCTGCGGCGAGCGTGGGGTACTTCGTCTACCGGCAGGCGCTGGCGCTCGACGCCATCATCTGTGACGCCCGCGAGCGCGACGGGTACGGTAACCCCGAGAAGGTGCGCGAGGCCCTCATGACGTACCGTTGCGCCTACGGACGCGTTACGAACGAGAAGTACCGCTCGAACATCCGAGACCGCTACTCCATCCTGTGTCACAAGAGCGGCATCCTCGATCTGCCGCTCGAGGAGAAGGAGGACTAGGCACACTTCTCGAGGCCGTACGCCTGTGTCTCCGTTTTGTGCGCACGGGGCGCCACTCCGGAGCCGCACGTTGCCAGAGAATCTTATATCCGCAGGTAAATGGCCTCATCAACGCCGCCTCATTACAAATAATGAGGCGGCGTTTTCGTGCCGAGTGAGCCGGCATCATCACTTCTGAGGACGCGCTTTTTGACGCTGCCGGGTAGTGTGCGGAGCTGTCGTTCGAAAACGGCGCGTCCCGCTTGGATGCGAGACGCGCCCTACCCGAAAGGAAGCGCGTCCATGGAGTCAGAGATCAGCAGGAGGAACTTCGTCGCCGGTGCCGCTGCTGCGGCCAGCGTTGCCGCCGTTGCCGGCGCTGCCATGGCCAAGGCCGACGAGGCCGCCCAGAGCGCCTGGTGGCTGCCCGAGGCCTGGGACGAGGAGACGGACGTCGTCATCGTCGGCTACGGCGCCGCTGGCGTCTCGGCTGCCCTCACAGCTGCCGAGCAGGGCGTCCCCGCTATCACGCTCGAGAAGAGCCCCATCGAGGACGGCGGCAACTTCGGCTCGGCCTCCGGCATGCTGCACGATGCCTTCAAGGTGAAGGACGACGACTGGGAGGCGTTCAAGAACAAGATCAAGACGCTCTCGTTCAACTGCCTGCCTGATCCCTCCATCGTTGACGACCTCGTTGACAACGAGTCACACATGCTCGACTGGATGACGAACGACCTGGGCCTCTCGTTCTTTGAGTTCGAGAAGAACAACGCCACGACGTACATCTACAAGGACGAGAACGGCAAGCCCGGCTCGGGCCAGATCCTGTTCCGCGCCATGTCGAAGATGGCGAAGGAGAAGGGCGCCGACATCCGTCTGAACTCCCGACTGACCGACCTCATCCAGGATCCCCAGACGAAGGAGATCCTCGGCGTCGAGTACACCGCCACGGACGGCGACGGCTCCGAGAAGCACTACATCAAGGCCAACAAGGCCGTCATCCTGTGCATGGGTGGCTATGAGGGCAACGCCTACCTGCAGGCCACGTACAACCACCCCGGCATCTGGGTGCGCCCGAACGGCACGCCGTACAACACGGGCGACGGCATCACCATCTGCCAGAAGCACGGCGCTGCCATGTGGCACTTCCCCGGCTTCGAGTGGTCGACGCCCGACCTGCGCCTGCTGTCCGACGCGTACGGCGTCGGCGCGCCGCTGCCCTGCTACCCCGATGACACGCACGGCGAGTACATCTGGGTCAACGAGGCGGGCAAGCGCTTCATCTCCGAGGAGCACCAGGTCACGCACGATATGAGCAACAAGGTGTGGCTCGAGTGGGACCGCAAGGCTTCCAAGTACACGAACATGCCTTACTGGATCGTCTTCGACCAGACGTTCTTTGACAACGTGAGCCTGTTCCAGGGCTCCGTGCTCCACGGCTTCTTCGAGAGCTACGCCGAGACGCAGAGCGCCATCCCCCACTTCACGAACCAGGAGCTGCTCGACCAGGGCTTCATGTTCAAGGGCGACACGATCGAGGACCTTGCTGCCGTTGCTGCGGGCACGAGGACCGATGGCACGGCGGTCACGATTGACCCGGCTGGCCTTGCGGCGACGGTCAAGGCGTGGAACGCCTACTGCGACGGGGACAAGGACCAGTTCGACTCCAGCTTCAACCGCTCCTTTAGCCTCGGCAAGATCGAGACGGCGCCGTTCTACGCCATCGAGCTGACGCCCGGCGCGCTCAACACGCAGGGCGGCCCGCAGCACGATGGTTGGGGCCGCACGGTTGACGTTGACGGCAACGTCATCCCGCGCCTCTACAACTGCGGCGAGTTCGGCTCCATCAGCGACACGATTTACATCCAGGGCAATATCTGCGAGGCCCTGACGACCGGCCGCTACGCTGTCATCGACGCTGCCAAGCTCGACCCGCAAGCCTAGCCGCGAACGCCGACAAGAGATAACAGTGAGGAGGTAGCGACATGGCGAACTATATTGACGGTCTGTATATCGGGCGCGGCCGCGGCATCGGCCCCTACGTCCAGGCGCAGGCGACGATCGACGGCGGGCAGCTGAGCGACTTCAAGGTCACCTGGTCGGCGGAGACGACGTGCATCGGCGGCGACGCCAACACGATACTCGCGCAGCAGATTCTCAAGTCGGGCGGTGACATCGAGGGCGTGAGCACCATCTCCGGCGCCACGTACTCCACCCAGGCTCTGCTCGATGCGAGCGCGCAGATTTTCGCCGAGGCTCAGGCGGGCTACAACGACGGGACCTACTTTGGCGTGGGCCGCGGCATCGGCCCGTATGTCAAGGTGAAGGTGACGATTGCCAACGGACTTCCCGTGGACGGCAAGGTTGTCTGGTCTGCAGAGACCGGCGGCATTGGTGCCGTGGCTGGACCTGCGATGATGCAGAGCCTGCTTGATCGTGGAACGCTTGATGGCGACGTCGACGTCATCTCTGGCGCGACGGTGACGAGCAACGCGTTCAACGAGGCGATCAACGACATCCGCACGCAGGCGTCGGGTGCGACGGCTCTGGTCAAGTACGAGGCCGAGCAGGAGGCCAAGGCCAAGGCGAAGGCCGAGAAGGAAGCTTCTGCCAAGGCTGCGAGCGCGGGCGCCGCGAGCAGCGCGAAGGATAAGAAGTAAGTAAGGCGGTGCGGGGCGGGGGCCGAAGCGCAATGGTCCCCGCCCCACCGTTGTTTCCCGGCGACCCTATTGCCGAACGGCGCGTGAGAGCTCCTTGTAGGAGTGGACGTCGAACTTGGCGTAGATGTGCTGGGTGTGCGTGTTGACCGTCGTGCGCGAGATGCCGAGCTTTGTCGCTATGCCCTGTGCGTCGAGGCCTTCCATCAGCAGCGAGAACACCTCGGACTCGCGCGCCGTCAGGCCGTGCGTCGCGATAGCGTCGGCCCAGGAGGGCGCGCTGCTCGAGGGCGTCTCTGGGCTCACCGGATCGCTCGTACCGCTCTCGAGAACCTGCGAGCTTGTCGTCCTTGGGGTACCTGCGACGTCGCTGAGGCTCGCCCGTATGGGCACACCCGCCGAGAGGTCGAGATCGTCAAGGGTCGCCTGTTGGGCGAGATACCCGGGTCGCGAGAAGCAGAACGTCACGACGCACAGGGCGATGGCAAGCAGACCGATGCCGATCTTGAGCTTGACGTAGAGGTCGAAGTTCATCCCGTACACGATGTCGGCTGCCAGCAGCGCCCCGCATAGCGTAACGCGTTGCAGCACGAACAGCCGCTCCGACGCCAGGCCAGCCCCGCGCATACGGGCCAAGTCGACGCACCAGGCGGTCATGTCGCTCAGAAGCAGCGCGGCAAGCGCGAGGGCGGAGGCAAGTGTCTCGAAGTAACGCGTGGGGCCGGCGCCGCTCGGCAGGTAGATCAGCAACGTGCACAGTCCGAGCACCGGCAGCGAGATGCGGCAGAGCAGCGCGTAGCTCACGGCATGGCGACGGCCCAGGGTGAGCCAGCAGCCGATCGCGAACGCTGTCAGCGCCAGCGGGGCAAAGACGGGCACCATCAGATAGCCGTTGTCGCCGGCCTTGTGAGAGCCAGAGAACTCAAGCGCCCACAGGCCGAGCAGGAAGAGCGTGCCGAACAGGGCGCAGTAGCGCAGGGTGTCGGCACGTGTGGGGATGCCGGAGCGGACGTGCGGCGTTGCTCCCGCGATGGTCGAGAGGTCGCTGTAGGGCACGTTGGCGTCTGCGGCGCGCAGCAGGACATAGGCAAGCGCGGGCACGAAGGCGTAGAGAACCGGTGAGACAGGGCCCGTTGTGTGGGCGCTGATGGTTGTGAGCACGGCAAGCACGGTAAACGACCCCACGCAGGCAATTGTGGCGCGCTCGGGCTCGAGTCGGCGCAGCAGGCGGTAGGAGCTCAACAGCGCGCAGGCGGCGACAAAGGCCGACAGCGCCGCCCCGGCCCAGCGCAGGGGGTCGACCCAGTCGGGTACGATGAGCTGCCCCGCAGGCTGGCCTGCTGCGACCCATGTGTCGTGGATGGTGTTGAGCACGATGCGCCCTGCGACGAGCAGGGCACAGCCGAGCGTGCCGACGAGCGCCTGTACCGGCCCGAACGTGAGCGCGCGGGGTACGCGGCCTCGATGGATGCCGAACAGATAAACTCCCATCGTGAGCGCGTAGGCCACGAAGTACGCAAACGTGACATAGTGCTGGGGGAACAGGTTGTTGGCCAAGCCGGCTCTCAGGGGCGCCAGGAATAGCGGCACGGCTGTGAGCAACATGGCGAGCCCCACGCCGCCCGAGAACAGCCATATCCAGCGCCGCAGGCCGTACTCGCGTATGATGCCTGTGGCCTGCGCGTTCTCTTGGTCGCTGCACATATCGGCATCTCTCCCTGATGTCGTGCGTGCCTTTGCTCGTTGAGAAATACCCTATGGGCACTAGTATTGCAGAAAACCTATGCCATATCCTCGACGGCAGCGTACACGGTACTCGATACGTGCTCGATGAGGCTGGTTGCCTCGGCGTAGTCCAGCCCCTGCGTCATGATGGAGAGCACGTACGTTTGCCCGGACGCGTACACGATGCCTCCGTCATGGATGGCACCTTCGATCGTGCCGGTCTTGTGCGCGACGACCACGCCGTCAGGCACGCCGGCGTCCAGCCCCATGTCGACGGTCTGCGCTTCGAGAAAGTCCTGGGCGAGCGCGCTGCTGTCGGCGTTGACGAGCAGGCCGGTTGCGACCATGGCGAGTATGCGGGCTACGTCATCGGCTGACGTGCAGTTGTTCTCGGGATCCGTGCCGGTCGTGTCCATCATCGTGTGGTGCAGCTCTGTATGCGAGAGCCCGAGGCGGGCGGCCTCGGCGTTGATAGCGTCCTTGCCGAGCACGCCGATGATCATGTTCGTCGCCACGTTGTCGCTCTCGGCGATCATGCGGTAGGCGAGCTCTTCGAGCGTATACGTCGTGCCGGGCTCCGCATGCTGTAGCGTGCCGCTTCCCCCGACGACGTCATCGGGCGTGAGCTCGAGCGTCGTGTCCAGGTCGACGTGCCCCTGCGCCGACTCGTCGAGTAGGCACGCGAGGATCGCGAGCTTGATCATGCTCGCTGAAGGGATCGCCACGTCACCGTTGAGGCTGACGGAGCCGGTGGGCAGCGCCTCGTTGCCGTCGACGAGCCCGGAGGCCGTGTCGGCGTTCAGCGCGACAAAGCTCACGCTCAGCTGGTCGCCCCACTGCTGAGCGAGCGGCTCGAGGGCGTCACGCACGGCGTAGGAGAGCCGCAGCGACGAGACGCCCGACAGGTCGAGCACCGACGTGTCTGAGCCGCCCTCGCGCACGACGGTGCCGGCGGCGTCGCCCCAGGCCGAGGCGCCCTGCGAGGCGTCTCCCCGCAGGCTTGCCGACAGCGGGTCGCCTATGCCGCAGCTTGCGAGCGCCGTTACGCCGCCGAACAGCGTGAGCGAGCCTGCGGTCGCGGCGCAGAGCAGCGGCGCGACGACGTGCGTGAGCCAGCGCGGGACGGCTCGGTGTCTCTGCGGGGAGGCGGACGCGTCGACGTTGTGTGAGGGGGGCGGCGTGTCGCTCACGGAAGACCTCGTTGACGGTGGTTGGCGGACGGATGCGCGATGTTGCACCAGGGTGCGCATTCTCTCGCAGCGCTGTGAAGATATGGCGCATGGTGTGCGGCCCGTGCGTTGCTCTCCTTGGCGGAGGCCGTGGCCTGTCCGTGATGTCAGCTCAACCCCGGGTTGACCTTGTCTGATTTACGTCGCGCATGCGAATCATTCCGTACAATCCAAGACATATGCATGCTCGGCCACTGTGTTGACATGCTGGGAGGTACGTGGTGGCCGGGGATGTGGGAGGCGGCGGGCGCTTATGAATATTGGGCAGATCAGGTTCTTCGTGAGCGCCGTCGAGCTGGGAAGCTTCTCTCGCGTTGCCAAGCAGCAGAGCGTGACGGTGCAGGCCGTCTCCAAGGCCATCATCGGTCTGGAAACGCAGCTGGGCAACGAGCTGTTCTCGCGCGGCGCCCGCGGCGGCGTCACCCCGACGGAGTTTGGCCTTGCCTTCTACGAGCAGGCGGTCGAGGCACTGGGGCGCTTCGACGGGCTCGAGAACTTCTCGCGCAGCTACACGGCGTCCCATCGCGGACCTAGCCTGCGCCTCGGTCTGCTCACGCCGCTGTTTCGCGACTACGGCAAGATCTGTGCCGGCATCGCCGCGGGGCTGGGGAGCCGCCTCGGTATGAAGACGGAGCTCATCCCCTCTATCGACGCTGATGTCATGCGCATGCTGGGCACGGGCGAGATCGACGGTGTTATCTCGCTGGGCAAGCGCGACCAGCCCGTGCTTGATTGCCTGCAGGTTGGCTCTGTGCCCGTCGGCGTTGTCATGTCGACCGACCACGAACTCGCTGGCTCTCACTCTGTCGCACTTGCGGATGCTGCCCGCTTTCCTCTGGCCTACGCGCGGGACCTTGACGCCTTCACCAAAGAGGTACTCGCCAGCTTCGCAGGCCAGGGCTTGTGTCCCGAAGCCATACCCATCGAGGGCTTTGATCACTATGTCGACCTCGTTACTCGGCGCCAGGCTCTTGTGCTGTGCGTCGCGGCGAAAAGCGTCGTCGACACGACTTCCGAGCCGCGGATCTGCCTGCGTTCCCTTGTGACGCCCGACGGCCCCATGACGGTGCCTCTCTATGTCGACACGCTCTCGTCGTTTAAGTCCCCGCAGTTCCTCCAGTACGTCTCTCACTTGCGAGGCCTGCGTATCTTCTAATTGCTGGCGATGCCACGTGGGATCTGAAGCCTGACTTTGTTTCCATTCCCTTTCCGCTCGGTGAGGGAATCGTGCCGCCGACGGACTTTATTTCGCTAAAGTACGCTCGGAATCACGTTGGAAACAATCCGCCCATATCGTCGTGCCACGGTGCGTTTGCCGAGAGGGAACGCCCACGTGGGCATCCCCGTGCGCGCCGCTGAGCCGATGAGAAGGGACCCACACTATGGAGAACGTGACGAATAGGGCGATGAGCCGTCGTTCCTTCGTTGGCGGTGCACTGGCCACCGGTGCGATGCTCGCTATGGCTGCCAACAGCCGTGCTGCTTTTGCCTCTGAGAGCGCTGCGGGCGACGCCGAGGACATTCCCGAGGTTGACGAGCCGAACCTGGCCAATGGTGTCCAGGGTGGCACGATGACGTACTACCTGACGAACCCCGTTGGCATCGAGCCGTTCACGACGGAGGAGGACCAGGGCGTCGAGGTTGCCTCCAACCTGTTTGATACACTCGTGACGTGGGACTGGGGCAACCAGAAGGTCGCCCCCCTTGCCGCCGAGAGCTGGGAAGTGAACGACGACGCGACCGTCTACACGTTCCACCTGCGCAAGGACGCCAAGTTCCACAACGGCCAGCCCGTGACCGCCCAGGACTTCAAGTATTCGTGGGAGCGCATCTGCCGCGTTGACTACAAGCCGGCTCCCTCCTCGCAGGGCACGAAGATCGGCCAGGTCAAGGGCGCTGACGAGATGATGGCCGGCGAGGCCACCGAGATGGAAGGCGTCGAGTGCCCTGACGACTACACGCTCGTCGTGACGCTGAAGGCCCCCTACGGTGACTTCCTGCTCGACGTCACCGACATCTCGACGGCTCCTATCCCCAACGGCATGGCCGCAACTGAGGCGGACTACCAGACGTTCCGCCTGGCGCCTATCGGCAACGGCCCGTTCATGATGGACGGCGAGTGGGTCGACGGCCAGAACATCGCCATCAAGCGCTTCGATGACTACTGGGGAGAGAAGCCGTTCATCGACGGCTGCGTCTTCCAGATCTACGCCAACGACCAGACGGCGTGGACGGAGTTCCAGGCCGGCAACCTCGACTTCACGTCGGTGCCTTCCGGCCAGTTTACGCTCGCCCGCGACACGTACGGCGAGGCTGACGGCGACGGCTTCCTGGCCAACCCCGGCCACCAGTACTACACCGGCGACGAGCTGTCGATCTTCTACCTCCTCATCAACAACGAGGACGACGTCATGAGCAACGTCGACGTGCGCCGCGCCATCTCGTGCGCCGTTGACCGCCAGGCCATCTGCGACACGGTCTTCCAGGGCACGCGCTCGCCTGCGGACAACATCCTCATGCCGGGCATCGTGGCCTACGAGTCCGGCGCGTGGGCTGACTGCCCCGCCACGAAGGACGCTGCAAAGGCGGGCGAGTACCTCGACAAGGCTGGCTACCCGGCCGGTGCCGACGGCAAGCGCGGCCTGTCCATCACGCTGTCCACGAACTCCAGCTCCACGAACGAGACCGTCATGACGATGGTTCAGGCCGACCTGGCCGCCGTGGGCATCGACGCCACGATCGACGTTCAGGAGTGGGCTGCCTACCTGGACAACTGCCAGAACGGCAACTTCCAGATGGGTCGCATGGGCTGGGTCCTCACGGCCCCGAACGCCTTCAGCGTCCTGAGCGACCTGTTCGAGACCGGCTTCCCGAACAACTACTCGCGCTATGCGAGCGCGGAGTTCGACGAGGCCATCGAGTCCGCTTGCCAGATCGCTGACGATGACGAGCGCAACGAGGCGTACAAGAAGGCCAACGCCATCGTGGCCGAGGGCTTCCCCGTCATCCCGCTCATGTACTACACGCACTACTATGTGGCCTCTGCCCGCATGAACAACCTGTTCCTCAACCCGGGCACCGTGTCGCGTCTCAACCGCTGCTGGCTCTCCGCGTAAGGCTGCGAACCGAGCAACACGCCGCGTGACGCGCTGACGAAAGGGGCCCGGTGGGCAGGGAGCGATCCCAGCCCGCCGGGCCCTTGCTTTGTGTCGCGGGGCAACAGGGTATGACCGCCTCGCCCCGATAGGCCCGCGATGCTAGAGCTTGACCTTGAGGACGTTGCCCGCCATGGGCTTGACGCTCTTGGCCGGTGCCATGCGCAGGATGCCCTGGGCGTCGACGTGCCAGACGGCGTGGGCCGGCAGACCGAACGACGAGGCACGCATGTGGTCGATGAGCTGCGCGAGCGCCTGGAGGCCGGGCAGCTCCGTCGGGTCGCGGTCCTCGCCGTCGGCCGTGCGCTCCGTCAGGTAGCTGCGCGCCGCCTGGGCCGTCGTCGTGCCGACGACGACGCGGATGGGCTCGTCGAGCGCGACGGGCTCGTAGGGGAGCGCCGGCTTCTCATCGGCTCCACTCTCGGGCGCGTCGTCCTCTTGCGCGGGGGCGTCGCCGTCTTCCGAGTCCTCCTCGCTCGCTTGCGCCTCCGCCTGAGCGCGGGCCTTTTCGAGCGCGCCTTCCAGGTCGAAGTCCTGCGGCACGACGGATGTCACGTCGAGGTAGACGCTCACCTCGGCGTTTGCCTTCTTGGCGCCGGCGAGCTCGTCCTCGTCAACGGCGAGGCGCCCGGCGTCGAAGCGCTGCTGCTGGATGGCGTCGCAGAGCTCGTCGAGCGTGGGGCGGGCGGTGAAGAACAGCCAGGCAGCCTGGTGCGGGTCGGCGCCCTTGTTCATAAGGACGGGCATGGGGCAGTTCCTTTCTCGCTGATGTGGAGGACGTGGCCTCTGGCCTAGGAGACGGTGCCGTACGTCGATCCCCAGCCGTGGGCCGTGATGATGGAGTTGAGCTGGTCGGCCATTTGCGTGCGGGTGTAGGAGCCCGGCGGCAGCAGGTTTACGACCTCGAGCACGCCGGCGTCGACATCACAGATCTCGGCCTGCGTGATGAGCTGTAGGCTGTCGGCCCTGGTGGCGTGTGCGAACAGGGCGTCGACGAGCCCCTGGAGCTCGCCGTAGCCCGTTTCGCTCGGTACGTTGATGGCGCCCGTAAAGCGCGCGATTGCGTCGTCGTAGCTGGACAAGGAGGCTCCCGTCTCGCGTGGTGTGCGGCCAACTTTATCGCATGCGGCGCGCGGGTATGTGTGCGACCCGCGCCGAAACGTCCGCTTGCCCGGCGCGTGGGGGCCAGCCTGTCGCGCCATCGGGCATACTATGGCGTGGATGTGACACGAGGCCTGCGGCCGGCTACGCCCGAGCGTGCCGGCCCTGAGCATGAGGAGGACACCGCCATGCCGTCGCACTACGCACAGCTTTCGGTCGAGGAGCTCGACGCTGAGATCTCTCAGCTCGAGGCCGCTGTCGATGAGATCCGCGCCCGTGGTCTCAAGCTGAACATGGCCCGTGGCAAGCCCTCGCCCGAGCAGCTCGGCCTGTCGCTGCCGATGCTCGACGTGCTGGACTCGTCGTCGGACCTCACGGCGTCGGACGGCACGGACTGCCGCAACTACGGTTGCCTCATGGGTATTCCCGAGTGCCGCGCGCTGTTCGGCGACATCCTCGGCGTGCCGGCCGACCAGGTATTTGTTGGCGGGGAGAGCAGCCTCACCGTCATGTACGACACGATGAGCCACGCCATGACGCACGGTGTGTGCGGCGGCGAGCCCTGGCTGCTGCAGATGGCGCGCGCCAAGGAGCGGGGCGGCTCGCTCAAGTGGCTGTGCTTCGTGCCCGGCTACGATCGCCACTTCTCCATCACGCAGAGCTTCGGTTTCGAACTCATAGCTGTGCCACTGGGCCCCGACGGCCCCGACATGGACGCCGTCGAGCGTCTCGTGACTGACCCGAGCGTCAAGGGTATGTGGTGCGTCCCGCAGTTCTCCAACCCGTCGGGCGTCACGTACTCTGACGAGGTCGTCGACCGCATCGCCGCGCTCAGCCCGGCTGCGCCCGACTTCCGCGTGTTCTGGGACAACGCGTACTGCGAGCACTCGTTGGCCGCCGACTTCTCCGATGACGAGCGCGTCGCCAACGTGTTCAAGGCGTGCGAGCGCGCCGGCCACCCCGATCTCGTCTACGCGTTCTGCTCGACGTCCAAGATAACGCTGCCCGGCTCGGGCGTGTCGGCGCTCGGCACGTCGCCGGCCAACCTCGCCGACCTGCAGAAGACGCTTGCGGTGCAGATGATCGGCCACGACAAGATCAACCAGCTGCGCCACGTGCGCTTCCTGCGCGACATGGACGGCCTTCGCGAGCACATGCGCGCCCAAGCGGCCGTGCTGCGCCCGCGCTTCGAGCTCGTGGAGAAGCGCCTCTCCGAGGGCCTTGGCGAGCTAGGCATCGCGTCGTGGAGCCACCCACGCGGCGGCTACTTCGTGAGCTTCGACGGACCGCAGGGCTCGGCCAAGGCCATCGTCGCGCTGGCGGACTCCTGTGGCGTCAAGCTGACGGGTGCCGGCTCCACGTGGCCGTACGGGCTCGACCCACACGACGCCAACATCCGCATCGCCCCGAGCTTCCCGACGCTCGAAGAGCTCGGCGCGGCGCTCGACGTGTTCGTGACGTGTGTCAAGCTCGTGAGCGCGCGTCTCGAGCGCTCCGCTCGGACGGAGGCCTAAGCGCATGACAGAGCAGCAGGGGCAGAACGCGGCGTCGCCGCAGCTCGACGAACACGGCGAGCGTGTGAAGGGCATATTCTCGAACATCGCGACGCGCTACGAGGCGTTCAATGCGCTGTCGAGCATGGGCGTCTATCGCTACTGGCTGCGCGTCATGGCGCGCACGGCCGCCTGCAAGCCGACAGACCTCGTGCTTGACGTCGCGGGCGGTGCGGGCGACGTGTCGTTCGAGCTGTGCCGCGTCTGCCCGCCGGCCGCCATCGAGCTCACGGACTTCTGTCCGGAGATGCTCGACGTGGCTCGAGAGCGCATCGCCTCCGGCGAGAACCGCGGCGTGCCGGTGACGTGCGACGTGGCCGACGCCATGGCGCTGCCGTTCCCCGACGAGGGCTTCGACGTGCTCACCGTCGCCTACGGCCTGCGCAACTTCTCCGACCGCGTCGCCTCCATGCGCGAGGCCCTGCGCGTGCTGCGCCCCGGCGGCACGTATGTCGCGCTCGAGTTCTCCACGCCGTCGAACCCCGCCTGGCGCGGGCTGTACGGCTGGTATCGCGACCACATGCTGCCACTCATCGGCGGCGCCGTGACGCGCGACCGCGCGGGCTTCGACTACCTGGCCCGCTCTATTCGTGAGTTCCCTTCGCAGGACGTCATCTGCGGCGAGCTGAGGGCCGTGGGCTTTACCGACGTTGGCTATCATGACTGCACGGGCGGCATCGCGACCGTGTACCGGGCGACGCGCCCGCGGGCGTAGCCGGCCCCCGCTCCACCTCTCTGCCCGTGCGACGACTACCTACTAGGAGGTGCGTTCCATGCTTCTGATGGCCCGCTACGTGCTCCCCGTGTCGAGCACGTTCATCGAGAACGGCGCCGTCCTCGTGCGCGACGACCGCATCGTGGAGGTGGGGCACGCCATCGAGCTGCGCCGCCGCTATCCCACGGAGGAGATACGTGACTTCGGCCTCGCCGCGCTCATGCCCGGCTTCGTCGACTGCCACACGCACCTCGAGTACGCCATCATGCGCGGCATCCTCAACGACGCGCCCTATGCGCTGTGGAAGGCGTTCGTCACGCAGAAGGAGGCGCTGCTCACGCCGCAGGACTGGCTTGAGTCGGCTGTCCTCGGCGCCTACGAGGCAATCTCGACGGGCATCACGACGGTTGCCGACGTCACACCGACGGGCGCCAGCCTGCAGGCCGCTCAGCGCCTGGGCCTTCGCGGCATCATCTATCGCGAGGTGGGCGCCGCCCGCCGCGAGGACGTTGAGCCCACGATGGAGCAAGCCGTCGCCGACATCGAGGCGTGGAAGGCCGCAGACACGACGGGCCGCTTCCGCTTCGGTATCGGCCCGGAGAGCCTCTACGTCTGCCACCCGCAGATCCTCGGTGAGATCGCGCGCTACGCGACGCAGACGCACACGCCCGTCGCCATCCACGTCGCCGGCTCCGCGGAGGAGTGCGACTTCATCCGCTACGGCAGCTCGCCGTTCGCCGTCGACAACGACGACGAGGCGTACGACTCCATCGAGCGCCACCAGTCCGTCTCGCTGCTGCCTGCGGGCTGCTCGCCGGTGCGCTACGCCCTGAACTGGGACATCCTCGACGCGCCGGAGGTCCTCGCCATCCACTGTGTCAAGGTGGACGACGCCGACATCCAGGCGCTGGCCGAGCGCGACGTGCGCGTGTGCGCGTGCCCGCGAGCCAACGCCAAGCTCGGCATGGGCGTCGCGCCGATCCTCGCCATGCGCAAGGCCGGCATCAAGGTCGGCCTGGGCACGGACTCTCCTGCTGCGGCCGACAGCATCGATCCCATCGAGGAGATGCGCTTCACGATGCTGGTGCAGCGTGCGATGAACGGCAAGGAGGGCTTCATCACGGGCCCCGACATGGTGAAGATGGCCACGCTCGACTCCGCAGCCGCGCTGGGCATGGACGACCAGGTCGGCTCGCTCGAGCCGGGCAAGCTGGCTGACATCATCGCCATCGACCTGTCCAACTCGCGCCAGGTGCCCACGCACTTCCCGTACTCGGCTGTCATGCACACGGCCGACCGCGACAACGTGCTCATGACGATGGTCGGCGGCAGCATCGTGTTCGACCGCCAGGACCCGTTCTCGCGCGTCATCACGGCCGACGTCCAGAGCATCCGCACGATCCTCAGCCACGTCGAGCAGGTGCGCTCGCGCCTGCGCGCTCAGGGCTGGCACAACTAACTAGCACTGCACCGCAATGCGCGCGTCGCCCGCACTGAGCCGGCGGCGCCGCTTGACACGAAAGGGTTTTCCGCACATGGCATCAGGTACCGACCAGTTCTTCGAGGACGAGGAGTCGCTCACGGGCAAGGCGTCCGCGTCCGCAGCTTCGCCCCGCCCGGCAAAGAAGGCCCACCCGTCCGCCTCCACTGCGCCCGTGCAGGCGGGCAAGAAGCGTCCCCCGTCGTTTTTCATGGTCGTGATCATCGCGATCGTGGCGCTCATCCTCGGCTTCGCACTGGGGTACTTCACGGCGCTCAACACGTGGAGCTCCAAGCTCGAGGCCGACCACGCGGTGACGGCGGCGCAGACGAGCGCCTCGTCGGACGGCACGTCCTCTGACGGCACGTCCTCTGACGGCACGTCGACGGTCAACGAGGAGGCGGGGCTGCCCGAGGGCCACCCCGATCTCGCTTCGCTCATGAACGCGGACGGCACGCTCAACGAGGAGAAGCTCGCCGAGTACAAGGCCCAGCTCGAGGCTGCGCAGGGCTCTGCCAACGGAGACGAGTAAGAGCGCCAACGCGCCGCTTTGGGGGATCGGACCTGTCGAACACCTCGTGGAGCGCCCGCGTGCCGTCTCGCGCGGACGCGGGCGTTTGATGTAGGATGCACGGAGCCCGGTTGTTGATGGCCGGGCACAATGCCTCACGCACAGATTGAAAGGTACGCCAGATGGCTCAGGACAACCAGAAGATGTCGACGGGCAAGACCGTCGTCATCGTCATATTCGCCGTCGTGCTCGTCGCTTCGCTCTGCCTGCCGTTCTTCAGCAGCTGCAGCGCCACTCCGACGACGGCCGGTGACGACAGCGCGAGCTCCGACGCCTCGTCGTCGAGCGACACCAAGACGGTCTCCCAGGTTGATGCGGACTACCAACAGAAGATCGACACGCTGACGAGCAGGCTCTCCGCCAACTCGACGGGTTCCGCCGGTCTTGCGGCCATCGCGAACCTCGGCAACGCCTACATGGACTGGGGCGAGGCGCTGACGCAGGCCAGTGACGCCGACGACAACGACGAGCACGTCAAGGCGACGTTCGCCCAGGCCGTCGAGTACTACGACCAGTATCTCGAGCAGGAGCCCGACTCGAACGCCGTGCGCGTCGACCGCGCCATCTGCGCCTACTACGCCGGCGACGAGGACGGCGCCGTTTCCGCGCTCGAGTCGTTCGTGGGCGACAACCCCGACTTCTCGCCGGCCTGGATGAACCTGGGCATGTTCTACGAGCAGAGCTCGCGCTACGACGAGGCGCTCTCCGCTTACAGCGCCGCCATTTCCGCCGATGCGAAGGACCCGTACAACATGTCGTCCTACGCCCAGCTGCGCGCGCTCATCGTCAACTCCATCAAGGCGCAGGCAAGCGCGTCGAGCGGCGCGGACGGCTCTGCGGCCAGCGATGGCTCGCGTGCCGACGGCGCTGCGGCGAGCTCACTGTCGCGCGACGCCTCCAGCTCCTCTGACGCCGCGGCCGACGAGGACGGCATCGCCAAGCCCATCGTCGGGTAGAATCGCTAGCGCACAAGACGGCGGCCGCCTCCAGGCCGCAGGAAGGGGACCCGCATGAACGTGAACGTGATCACGGCGGTCAACGGTGACATCGGCACGGTCAGCGTTGAGGGGGAGGTCGACGTCAGCAACGCCGACACCCTGCGTGAGGGCGTGCTCGGCCTCATCGCCGACGAGGCGGTCAAGACGGTCGAGGTCGACCTGGCCGGCGTGCCCTACATCGACTCGACGGGCATTGGCGTGCTTGTCGGCGCCGCGCACCGTGCGGAGGATGCGGGCAAGGCGCTGCGCGTGCTGCGCGCCCAGGACAACGTGTCGCGCATCTTCGGCATGCTCGGCGTCGATGAGATCATCGGCTAGAATCAAAAACCGCGCTGTCGGGGCGGCGCTGCCCGGCCACATTGGCCCGCGACGCCGCCCTTTGCTCTCGATCTGGCGTCGCAGAGCGCGAAAAGAGGCGCATCGTAAGAAAATCCCGTCCGTTCGAGAGCGTATATCCCGGACCCGTTGGGTAAGAGGTGTACGTCTGTACGGAGCGACAGAAGGGCCCCAGCCGTGTTTGGAATCGGTGGTACCGAGCTCGTCATCATCTTAGTGTTCGGCTTTCTCATCTTTGGTCCCGATAAGCTGCCCTCCATGGGCCGCACGATCGGCCGTGCGCTACGCCAGTTCCGCCAGGCGCAGGAGCAGATGAACAAGATGGTTCAGACCGAGATCTACGACCCGCTGAACGCGGCGGCGAAGGAGCCCGAGAAGAAGCAGGGCCCCAAGAAGAAGACGACGGCCGGTTCCACGGCCAAGCCCGAGACGTTCGCCGAGAAGAAGGCCCGTCTTGCCGCCGAGGCTTCGGCCGAGGCCGAGCGCAAGATGGCGCCCGCGTCGGACGCCGCTTCCGAGGACGCCGTCGTCGTGCCGGAGAAGCCCGTCGGCCGCTCCGAGACGTTCGCCGAGAAGAAGGCGCGCATGGAGGCTGAGAAGAAGGCCGCGGAGGCCAAGGAGAAGGCCGACAAGGCCGCCCCGAAGCCCGCCATCAAGACGCGCGCCGCCGCGACGGGCAGCAAGAAGACGGGCCCCTCGAAGGCTGCCAAGCTCTACAGTCTCGACGGCGCCGCCGCAAAGCCCGCTGTCAAGAAGGACGAGCCTGCCAAGAAGGCTGCGCCTGCGGCCGACGCCCAGGACGACACGACCACCGGGAAGGGGGATCAGGCGGACGCCTAGCCCCTCCGGGTAAGGCCCACCTGTACTAACGACCATGCCTATCGGACCCGCACGTATGCCCCTGATGGATCACCTCGGCGAGCTTCGCCGCAGGTTGACCATCATCATCGTTTCCCTCTTCTCGACGGCCATCGTCCTGTACTTCGCCACGCCGACGATCATCGCGTTTCTGACGGCGCCGGTTGCCGAGTACTTCCCGACGACGCTGAGCAGCATCCTGGGTGACCCGAACGCCTCGGGCCTCATCGTGACGACGCCGCTCGGAGGCTTCTCCATTCGCTTCCGCGTCGCCATCTTCTGCGCGTTCTGCGTGTGCTCTCCGCTCGTGCTCTGGGAGGTGCTGGCGTTCTTCCTGCCGGCCCTGAAGCCCAACGAGCGCAAGTGGGTCATCCCGACGCTCGCTGCCGGCGTGTTCCTGTTCATCTTCGGCATCGTCTTCTGCTACAACTGGACGCTCGGCGCTGCCTTTGGCTGGCTGACGGGCGAGTCCGACGCTATCGGCTCCGTGTTGCCTGACGCCGAGTACTACATCAAGACGATCCTCGGCCTGCTCATGGCGTTCGGCCTGGCGTTCGAGCTGCCGCTTGTCGTGTTCTACCTCTCGGTGTTCAACCTCGTGCCGTATAAGACGTTTCGCTCGAACTGGCGCACGGTCTATGTCGTGCTGCTCGTGCTGTGCGCCATGGTGACGCCTGACGCCAGCCCCATCACGATGGGCTTCATGTTCGCCGCCCTCGTCATGCTCTATGAGGCGTCTCTGTTCGTCTCGGCGTTCGTCATCCGTAAGCGCATCGCAAAGCAGAAGGCCGAGGGCACGTACTTCGAGGACGACGACGATGACGATGACGACGAGGACGAGGAGTCCGAGGACGACCGCTAGCCGTCCCGCTGCGGCCTGGTAGGGGAGGCGAAGCATCGTGCACGAGTACTCCATCGTTGCCGGTGTCATGGACACGATCATCCCGCTGGCGCGCAAGGCCGGGGCGACGCACATCGCGTGCGTGCGGCTGCGCATCGGCGTCATGACCGAGGTCGTCAAGGAGTCGCTCGACTTCATGTGGGACATCGTGTGCGACGAGCGCGGCGACATGACGCGCGGGGCCAAGCTCGAGGTCGAGTTCGTGCAGCCCCGCTCGTCGTGCATGGTGTGCGGCGAGGAATTCGACCACGATCAGCTCCACGTGCGCTGCCCGAAGTGCGGCTCCGCTTCGACGCTGCTGCTACAGGGCCGCGAGCTCGACATCGCGTCGTTCGACGTCGACACGCCCGACGCCTCCGATGAAGAGCCTTCGCCGTCACCCGATGGCGGGGGCACGGCACCGTCTAACTGAGCTACTATCGAGGGGCCGCATCACAGCGACCCCTTTTCTTTCTCGACTGCATGGGGAGGCACGCGAACATGTCAGAGTCCACGATTGAGGTGGCCAAGCCCATCCTCGACAAGAACGACCGCCTTGCCGCCGATCTGCGCCGGCGCTACGCGGAGCACAAGGTGTGTGTCGTCAACCTGCTGTCCGGCCCCGGCTCGGGCAAGACGTCGACGATCCTCGCGACGATCGCGGCGCTGTCCGACCGCTATAACATCGCCGTCATCGAGGGCGACATCGCCAGCGACGTCGACGCGCAGAAGGTCAAGGCCCACGGCGCCGCCGCCGTCCAGATCAACACGGGCGGCCTGTGCCACCTGGAGGGCGCGATGATCGAGCGCGCGCTCGACGTGCTCGACCTCGACAAGACGGACCTCATCATCATCGAGAACGTCGGCAACCTCGTCTGCACCGTCGAGTTCGACCTCGGCGAGAGCCTGCGTGCCATGATCCTGTCCGTGCCGGAAGGCCACGACAAGCCGCTCAAGTACCCTGGCATCTTCCAGAGCTGCGAGGCCATCATCGTCAACAAGATCGACACGCTGCCGGTGTTCGACTTTGACGAGGCGGCATTCGCGGCGGAGATCGACCAGCTCAACCCCCATGCGCGCACGTTCAAGATCTCGGCCACGAAAGGCACGGGCGTACAGGAGTGGGCGGACTTCCTCGCCCAGCGCATCGAGGCCGTCAAGGCCGGAAAGTCGGAGTAGTCCATGAGGCTCGTCGTCGCAGAGAAGAGCAACGCCGCGGAGAACATCGCCAAGGAGCTCGGCCACGGCGTCAAGAAGGACAAGGTCTATAACACGCCCGTCATGCGCTTCACCCGCGACGGCGAGGAGTGGGTCGCCATGGGTTTGCGCGGCCACATTCTGGCGGTCGACTTCCCACGTGAGCTGCGCTACACGGCGCAGGATGGCTGGTTCGGCGTCGACGACGACGGCGTCATCACGCCTGCGGCTGTCCCGGACAGCCTGGCGAAGCCGCCGTACGAGAAGCCGCGCAAGCCGTTCACAAAGGAGGGCGTCGACATCAAGGGCTGGAAGGTTCCGAGCCTGCCCTACCTCGTGTGGGCGCCCGTCGAGAAGCAGCCGGCCGAGAAGGAGATCATCCGCTCGCTCAAGAACCTCGCGAAGAAGGCCGACTCCATCATCATCGCAACGGACTTCGACCGCGAGGGCGAGCTCATCGGCAGCGATGCCGTCGACATGGTGCGCGAGGTCAACGCCGACGCGCCCATCACGCGCGCCCGCTACTCGTCATTCACGAAGCCCGAGCTCGAGCACGCCTTCGCGCCCGAGAACCTCGTGGCCGTCGACGACGACCTGGCGGCGGCAGGCGAGTCGCGCCAGTTCATCGACCTCATCTGGGGTGCCGTGCTCACACGCTACCTGACGATGGCAAAGTTCGGCGGCCTGGGCAACGTGCGCAGCGCCGGCCGCGTCCAGACGCCGACGCTTGCTCTCGTTGCTCAGCGCGAGAAAGAGCGCCAGGCGTTCGTGCCCGAGGACTACTGGGTCATCCGCTCGCAGATGGCCACGTCCGACGGTACGGAGTTCAAGGCGTCTCACGCCACGGCCCGCTTCAAGGACGAGGGCGAGGCTCATGCCGCGTATCAGGCCGCTAAGGCTGCCGGCACGGGTCGCGTGACCGATGTTACGAAGAAGTCGCGCAAGGGCGTCATCCAGACGCCGTTCAACACGACGAGCCTCCAGGCCGCCGCCGCAGCCGAGGGCCTGTCTCCGGCACGTACGATGCGCATCGCCGAGTCGCTGTACATGAGCGGCCTCATCTCGTACCCCCGCGTCGACAACACGGTCTACCCCGCGACGCTGGATCTCGCCGAGACGGTCAAGACGCTGGCGGGCGTGCCCCAGTACGCGCCGTACTGCCGCAAGCTGCTGGCCGGCGGCCCGCTCAAGGCGACGCGCGGCAAGCAGGAGACGACAGACCACCCGCCCATCTACCCCACGGGCGTCGGCAACCCCGACAAGCTCAAGGCCGAGGAGTGGAAGCTCTACAACCTCATTGCGCGGCGCTTCCTCGCCACGCTGTCAGAGCAACCGGTCATCGAGGGCACGAAGGTGTCTATCGACGTCGGAGGCCAGCCGTTCGTGGCCTCGGGCGACGTGCTCGTCAAGGCCGGCTACCGCGAGATCTACCCCTACGGCTCCAAGAAGGACGAGGAGCTGCCTTCGCTCGCTGTCGGCGACACGGTCGACGTGCGCGACATGGCGCTCGACGCCAAGCAGACCGAGCCGCCGGCGCGCTACAGCCAGGGCAAGCTCGTGCAGGAGATGGAGCGCCTCGGCCTGGGCACGAAGTCGACGCGCGCGAGCATCATCGAGCGCCTGTACGAGGTGAAGTACCTCAAGAACGACCCCATCGAGCCGAGCCAGCTCGGCATGGCCATCATCTCGGCGCTCGAAGAGTACGCCTATCACATCACGACGCCCGAGATGACGAGCGAGCTCGAGGGTGACATGACGAGCGTGGCCGAGGGCAACAAGACACAGGACGACGTCGTGACGCACTCGCGCGAGCTGCTCGCCGGCCTGCTCGAGGGGCTCATCGAGCATAAGGAGGACCTCGGCGAGGCCATCTCCGATGCCGTGACTGCCGACGCAAAGATCGGCGTGTGCCCCAAGTGCGGACACGACCTGCTCGTTAAGCAGTCTGCTAAGACGCGCTCGAGCTTCATCGGGTGCTCGGCCTGGCCCGAGTGCGACGTCACATACCCGCTGCCCAAGGGCAAGATCGAGCCGGTTGAGGAGCCGTGCCCCACGTGCGGCTGCCCCCAGATCAAGGTAAAGCCGTTCCGCTCGAAGCCCTACACTGTGTGCGTCGACCCGGCCTGCCCGACAAACGCCGAGCCTGACGTCGACGTGGGCGAGTGCCCGGCGTGCAAGGCGGCGGGACGGGTGGGACGCCTCGTGGCGCACCGCAGCGACCGCACGCTCAAGCGCTTCATCCGCTGCACGAACTACGACGACTGCGGCACGAGCTACCCGCTGCCGCAGCGTGGCAAGCTCACGTCGACAGGCGAGGTCTGCCCCGACTGCGGCGCGCCCATCGTCGAGATTCAAACGGCGCGCGGCCCGTGGCGTCTGTGCGTCAACATGGACTGCCCTGCCAAGGCGAGGGCAGAGGAGGAAAAGGCGGCCAAGAAGGCCAAGGCAGACGCAGGGGAAGCGGCTGACGCCGGCGCGAAGAAGGCGCCCGCCAAAAAGAAGGCGGGAAGCACGGCGAAGAAGAAGGCCGCGGCCGGCACCGCGAAGAAGGCGGCGTCTGGAACGCGCGCAAAAAAGGCTGCCGCGAAGGAGACTGAAGCGTAGGTTGACGGTACGCCTTTTCGGGCCCCGTGCCTGAGAGGCGCGGGGCCTGTGAAGTTTGACGCCTGATTGCGGTGCCTGACGCCGCCCATACGAAGCCTTGACGTGCGCCCTCTACAATGAGGACGCACGTGGTAAGGGTGCCCGGCCTTATCGTCCGCCGTCACCGCGGTGGCCTTGCGGCACATGACGAAGGGACTTCCCTATGGCAGCACATCGTTTCGATACCCCGCATCTCGTCGCCGGTATGACGCGCCGGCAGGCCCTTGGGCTCATGGCTGCCGGCCTCATCGCGGGCTCCGGCATGCTGGGTGCTCGCATGGCGCGCCCAGCGCTGGCGGAGGACGCCCCGGGCACGCCGTCCGGCACGCTGACCATGGCGATCTCCGTCGACCCCGACGGTCTCGACCCGCAGCGCACGGCTGCGGCGAGCACGTTCCAGGTCACGAACAACCTCTACGACCCACTGCTCACGGTGACGCCTGATGGCGAGCTCTGCCCCTGCCTCGCCCAGAGCTGGGACGTCTCCGACGACGGTCTCACGATCACGTTCACGCTGCGCGAGGGCGTGCAGTTCTCCAACGGTAACCCCTGCGATGCGCCGGCTGTCGTCGCTTCGATGCAACGCCTGCAGGCAGACGAGTCCCCGCGCAAGGATGACTACGCGGAGTTCTCGTTCGAGGCTCAGGGTGCCAACGTGGTCGTCGTCACGATGGAGAAGCTCAACGTCGCGGCGCTGACGAACTTCGCCTACCCGTGGGCGGCGATCGTCGACGTGAGCGCTGCCGATACGCTGCGCAACGCCCCCGTGGGCACGGGCGCGTTCACGCTGGACTCATGGACACCCCAGCAGGGGCTTGAGCTCTCTGCCAACGAGGCCTACTGGGGCGGCGCCCCCCACGTCGCCCACGTGACGATGCGCGTCATGCCCGACGCGACGTCGCAGGTCACGTCGCTGCGCGCCGGTGAGATTGACTTCGCCGTCGTCTCGGCTGACCAGGTGGCGCTGTTCCAGGGCGACCCGAACTTCTCCGTCGTCAACGAGCCCATGAACGGCGTGCAGCTCATGGCTATGAACCTGGCCAACGAGGCGCTGTCCGACGCGCGCGTGCGCCAGGCCATCAACCATGCCGTCGACAAGCAGGCGCTCATCGACACCGTGTGGTGGGGCCAGGGCTCCATGATCGGCTCGCACTATCCCGTGGGGCTCAAGGAGTACGTCGATACGAACGGCCTCTACCCCTACGACGTCGACAAAGCGAAGGCCCTGCTCAAGGAGGCGGGCTACGAGGGCGGCCTCACGCTTGGCATGAAGCTGCCCAAGAGCTATCCCGAGTACGTGAGCGCCGGGCAGGTCATCGCCGACTTCCTCTCCAAGGTGGGCATCACGTGCAACATCGAGGTCATCGAGTGGGCGACGTGGCTGCAGGACGTCTATACCGACCGCAACTATGACCTCACGGTCGTCGGCCACACGGGACGCCTTGACCCCTACGTGCTGCTTTCACGGTATGGATCACATGCCGAGACGAACTACTTCAACTACAGCAGCGCTGACGTCGACGCGATGATCGAGAGCTTCGAGGGCGAGCCCGACGAGGCGAAGCGTACGGACATCGTGCGTGACATCCAGCGCGCGCTTGCTACTGACGTACCGGCCCTCTACATCCAGGACCCCAACACGACATATGTCACGACGGCCAAGGTGAGCGGCTTCGCGGTCTATCCCATCGACATCTACATGCTCAAGGACGTCGCCGTCTCGGCGTAGTTGCGACATCTTAACGGCGGGCACGGGTTGGTTGGGACGAAACGGCAGGTGAGATGGGCATAGCGATACTCAAACGACTCGGCGCGGGCATCGTTGTGCTGTTCGTCGTAACACTCGTGACATTCGCCGTGCTGCACGTCATTCCCGGCGATGCGGCGACGCTTGCGTTGGGAACGGATGCCACGCCCGAGCGCCTGGCCGCGATGCGGGCAGCCCTGGGAACGGATCGTCCTCTGCCCGAGCAGTACGTCGACTGGATCGGGGGCGTGCTGAGCGGGGACTGGGGCACGAGCTCCCTGTACGGCGCCGACGTCTGGAGCGTCATCTCACCGACGCTTGGCGTCACGCTCGGTCTTGCCATATACGCGACGCTTGTTGCCGTCGTCGTGTCGCTCGTGCTTGGCTGCGCTGCCGCCCTGCGCCCCGGCTCGCTCATCGACGGCGTCGCCCGCGTTGTCATGCAGCTCGGTGGCGCCGTGCCGGGCTTTTGGCTCGGCATCTTGCTCATGTTGGCGTTCGCCGCACACCTGGGATGGTTTCCCGTGAGCGGCTACGTGCCGCTTTCGCAGGACTTCTGGGGCGGCGTTCGCAGCCTGACGCTGCCAGCACTCGCCTTGGCGGCAGGAGAGTGCGGCGTACTTGTGCGCATCGTGCGCTCGAGCGTGCTGTCGTCGCTCGGCCGCGACTACATGCTGGCGACGCGCGTCAAGGGGCTGCCGCGGGCGCGCGCCGTCGTCGCCTACGCGCTGCGCGGGGCGCTCGTGGCGCCGCTGACGATGGCTGGCATGCAGCTCGCCAAGCTCGTAGGCGGCACCGTCGTCGTCGAGAGCGTCTTTGCTCTGCCCGGCCTGGGCAGGCTGCTGCTGACGGCTGTCGAGCAGCGTGACGTGCTGCTGCTCCAGGGCATCGTCCTGTTCGTGACGGCGGCCGTCGTTGTCGTGAGCCTGCTCGTGGACGTCGCCGTCATGGCGGCTGACCCCGCCGTGCGCAAGGGCAGCACGGGAGGCGCGCAATGAGGGCGCGGGGGCAGAGAAAGCGCACGGGGCGGCTCACGCTCGTCGTGGGGGTCGCGCTCGTTGCGCTTGTCGTTCTGGCGGGGCTTGTCTCGCTCGTCTGGACGCCGTACGACCCCGACGCCATGGAGGTCACGAACCGCTTTGCCTTACCGAGCGCGACGCACGTCTTCGGGACGGATCAGTTCGGCCGCGACATCTGCTCGCGCGTCATGGTCGCCGCCCGCCCGGCCCTGCTCGTGGGCCTGGGCTCCGTTGGCTTGGGGGCGCTCGTCGGCACGGTCGTGGGCGCAGCCGGCGCCATGGCAGGGCGGGTCGTGCGCGCGGTCATCATGCGGCTCATCGACGGTCTCATGGCCTTTCCCGGCATCCTGCTCGCCATGATGCTCGTGCTCGTCGTGGGGCGCGGGCTGACAAGCGCGCTCATCGCCATCGCCGTGTTCATGGTGCCGACGTTTGCGCGGCTGGCGTATGGCCTGACGATGGAGGCGCGCGGCACGCTCTATGTCAAGGCGGCGCGCAGCTACGGCTCGTCGGGCGCGCGTATCGTGCTGCGCCAGGTGCTCCCCGTCATGCTGCCGCGTATCGTGACGACGTTCACGGCCCACGTCGGTGCGGCCATGCTGCTCGAGTCGTCGCTGTCCTTCCTTGGTCTGGGCATCCAGCCGCCGACGGCGAGCTGGGGCATGATGCTTTCCGAGGCGCTGCCCTATGTGACGAGCTACCCCGCCGTGGCTGTCGCACCGGGGCTGGCGCTCATGCTGGCGGCCCTGGGCTTCAACTTGCTGGGCGACGCGCTCAACGATCGCCTCGTGGAAGGAGGCGCGCGATGACGGCGGGAGCCTCTTCTCGGTCGGGCGGCGGCACCTCCCTCCTGCGTGCACGCGGGCTTGTCGTGCGTGACGCGAGCGGTCGGGTGCTTGTGGACGGCGTCGGGTTCGACGTGCGCCCCGGCGAGCGACTCGGCGTCGTGGGCGAGTCAGGCGCGGGCAAGACGTTGACGCTGCGAGCGTGCTTGGGCCTGCTGCCGGAGGGGCTGAGCTGCAAGGCGGACGAGCTCGTGCTCGCCGGCCACGACATGCGCGCCGCTCGTTCGCGCGAGCTGCGCGAGGTCTTGGGCACGCGCGTCGGCTTCATCCCGCAGAACACGATGGAGTACCTGCATCCGCTCATGCGCGTCCGCTCCCAGATGACGGACGGATATCGTACGTGGCATCGCGACGCGCCGCGCGACGCCGCCCAGGCACGGGCTCGCGAGCTGCTGACGGCCGTGGGCATCGACGACCCCGAGCGCGTTCTCGCCGCTCGGCCGGGTGAGCTGTCGGGAGGGATGCGCCAGCGTGTCAACGTCGCGTGCGCCCTGATGGGCGACCCCGGGCTGCTCGTTGCCGACGAGCCGACGGCCTCGCTCGACCCGCGCATCGCCCGCCAGGTCGTCGACCTCATCGCACGCGTGGCTGGCGAGCGCGGCATCGCCGTCGTCATGGTGTCGCACGACCTCGCGATGGTGCGGGCTTGCTGCGACCGGATCGTCGTGCTGCGTGACGGCCATGTCGTGGAGGAGGGGCCTGCCGCCCGGGTGTTCGACGCGCCGTCCGACCCCTACACGCGCACGCTCGTCGCGGCCATGCCGCGCCTGGGCGAGGCGCTGGCGGCGCGAGAGGCCGAGGACGAGGGCGGCCCGGCGGCGGCTTGCGTGCTCGAGGCGCGCGACGTGACGCGGCGCTTTCGCTTGGGGCGCGGGCGCGACCTCACGGCCGTCGACGGCGTAAGCTTGACGCTGCGCCGCGGACGCACGCTCGGCGTCGTGGGCGAGTCCGGCTCGGGCAAGTCGACGCTGGGCGAGGTGCTCGGTGGCCTGCAGGAAGGCGACGCTGGCAGCGTGCTGTTCAGTGGCACGGACGTGCACAGCCTCGACCGGGCGGGCCGCCGTGCCTATCGCCGTGGCGTGCAGTTCGTGTTCCAAGACCCCGTGGCCTCCGTCAACCCGAGCTTTACGGTCGAGCGTGCCCTCGCGGACCCCCAGCAGGTGCTCATGCCGGAGCTCTCCCGCTCGGAGATAGACGAGCGCTCCCGTGCCATGCTGCGCCGCGTGGGGCTCGACCCCGCTCGCGTCATGGGCGCCCGGGCTCGCGAGCTGTCGGGCGGCCAGTGCCAGCGCGTCGCCATCGCTCGGGCGCTCATCACGGAGCCGTCGGCCGTCATCTGCGACGAGTGCACGTCGGCGCTCGACGTCTCAGTGCAGGCGCAGATCCTCGACCTGTTGCGGGAGCTCCAGGCGGAGCTAGGCTGCGCCTACCTGTTCATCAGCCACGACATGGGGGCCGTCGCCCGGCTGGCCGATGACGTGCTCGTCATGCACGGCGGCCGTGTCGTGGAGAGCGGCCCGGTCGCGCAGGTGCTGCGCGAACCGCGCGACCCCTACACGCGAGCGCTCATCGCCGCGACGTTTACGGGGGAGGGCGGCGTCCGATGAGGCTAACCGTCGCTGGGTGCTGGGGTGGCTCGCCACGGCCGGGAGGCGCGTGCTCGGGCTATCTCGTGCAGCACGGCGGCACAAGTGTGCTGCTCGACTGCGGTGCGGGCGTTGCCGGGTCCGTGCAGCGCGCCTGTGCGCTCACGGATATCGACGACGTCATCGTGAGCCACTTCCACCACGATCACGTGAGCGACGCCGGCGTGCTCATGTTCGCCCGGCTCGTCGCTCGCCAGCTCGGCCAGACTGACCACACGCTGACGTTCTATGCGCCGGGCTTTGGGGGCATGTCTGCCTCGCTCGACACGCACACTGCCTTCGACCTCGCGCGCCTCGAGATGCCGGGCGCCTCGCACGCCGTGGCTCTCGACCCTACGTCCCGTTTGAGTATCGGGTCGCTTTCCTTTGACTTCCTGCAGACGAAGCACCCCGCCCCCTGCCTGGCGACGCGCGTCACGTGCGAGGAAGACGGCGCGAAGCTCGTCTACACTGCCGACGCTGCGCTCACGTCCGATCTGGCGGCGTTTTGTGCCGGGGCAGACGTGCTGCTATGCGAGTGCAGTCTGTACGCGGGCTATGATGGTCAGGCCATGGGGCACATGAGCTGCGAGGACGTCGTTGAGCTCGCGCGGGTTGCCCGCCCTGGGACGCTCGTGCTCACACACCTGCCCATCTACGGTGACGTCACGGATCTGCTGGCTTACGTGCGCTCGGGTCTCGCGCCCGACGAGGTGGCTGACGTGCTGCTCGCCGACCGGCCGCCGGCGGGGGCTCTGGCGGGGGATATGCTGTCGATACCGATTGCTCGAAGGAAGGGATAGCCAGCTATGGCCATGCTTAGGATGGTGCTTCTGCGCCACTCGTTTTCGATGGGCAACGCCCGTCGGCAGTTCAGCGGCATGGGTGACGTCGAGCTGGCGCCCGAGGGCATCCAGATGGTCTGTGACTATCGCGAGCAGGGCGTCTACGAGACGTATGCCTCGACGCAGCGCTATTACTCCTCGCCGCTGCGGCGGTGCCGTCAGACGTTCGAGCTTGCCTTCGATGGGCGCAAGCAGCTCGACGGCGTCGTGGGAAGCCTGCACGAACTCGACTTCGGGGAGGCGGAGGGCACGTCGCTGGAGGGCGACGACATGCGCGCATTCTTTGAGCGCTGGGCAAACGGCGAGCCTGAGCCTGCGGCGCCGCACCTCGAAAGCCTGCGGCACCTGTGCGATCGCGGGGCGATCGTCGCTCGTGCGCTGGCCCTGAGCTGCGTGCGCGATGGCGTCGAGAGCGTGACGCTTGTGGCGCACTCCGCTGTGTCGCGCGCCCTCATCGTGGGGCTGGCAGGCCTGCCGTTGCAGACGTTTCTCGAGATGCAGATGCTCAACGCGCTGGGCTACACGCTGACGCTCGACGTCGACGATGCGGCCGCTGCCGCCTTCGAGCTTCCCGCGGGCCTGGCGACTCCACCCGCACAGACGCCTGCCTACGACCCCGATGCCGTGCGTGCCGCTGACGTGGCCTTGCTGGCGAATGCGCCGCGACCGCCCTATGCCGACGTCCGCCTCGTTCGCGCCGTTCCCTATGGCCCCGGTTCCGAGGGCCTGCGCACCATCACGTCGGAGATGTAGCCGCAACCTCGGGCGGACCCCGTCATTTCGGGCGATTCTCTGGGCGAGGGGCATGGGCGGGATGCCGAACACCCCGTCCGGGCGTCAGAGAATGCCCATGCCATGCCTTCTTGGCCAAAACTGCCATGCTTTGCGAGTCCCCGAAGGCCGAAAAGCCTATCGGCAGCGGAAAACATGCAGGTGAACCTGGGACGCAGGACGGCTAAGGGGGCTTTTGAGGCCCGAAGACGCCAAACCTCCTCGCAAAGCAGGGGTGTTTTGACCAACGGAGGAGCTTTCCGTCCTTCTCTGGGCTAGCGGCGTCGCAAGAGGGCGCTTTTGCGTACGCTGAGCCTGCCGCAGGGCGCTATGGACGCGCGGAAGAGGAATCGGGCCATCGTAATGCAGACGAGCTAACCCCTCGCGCGTCTCGCCGCTAGGCGGACCACCCGCCCCGCCCGCCACCGGCGCGCACGCAGTCCATGAGCTCCTGCTGGGAGTGGACGCCCATCTTGCGGTACACATGGCGCACGTGCGTCTTGGCCGTGTTGCGCGAGATGGAGAGCTCGTCCTGGATCTCGGGGCCGCTGCGCCCGAGTGCCAGCAGACGCATGACCTCCGCTTCGCGCTCTGTGAGGTCGAACGTCTTTGCGGCGGCCTCGCACGCCTGGGCCACGAGCTTCGAGGCGTCGACGGTCTTTTCCGGCGCGACAGCGGGCACGATCTCGGCGAAGCTGCGGCTGAACGAGAACCCGCGCAGCCCCACGAGCAGGTAGCCCACAAAGCCCACCATGACAAGTGCGTTCACGATGTTGGCCGCATGCACGGCGCTCGTGCTGGCCGTCAGCGCGAGGTGACCGATCTCCGAACCCACGGCTAGCCCGACGGCCTGGAACACGTAGCCGATGCCGAACACCCACAGCGACCCGATGGGGTTGCACATGCCGGCAAACGGCAGCGCCATCCACAGCAGCATCCACGAGAACGATGCGCCTGCCAGCGAGATAGAGGCCGACGCGATTGCTTCGCCGTCGGAGAGCGGGCGCAGCATGAAACCGCACAGCATCATGAGCGACGCGACGTACAGCAGCACGTCTTCGTGCGACGTCGCCTTGGCGTGGCGCAGCAGCAGCGCGGCGCCCACGACGACGATGATCGTCTGCCCGATGTTCGTCGCCAGCGATAGGCTCGCGCTCTTCTCGACGAGCGCGACGCCGTGGATGAGCTCGAACAAGCCTACGAGTACGAAGATGCGGTGCGTTGGCGGCAGATAGGACGCCGGCTCGGTCATGGCGCGCTGCGTCGCTCGCTCGCCGGAGATCTCCTGGCGTAGGTAGGGCGCACCGAGTACGGAGGCCACAGCAAGCGCGGCGAGCGGCGGCACGATCGTGAGCGGGATGGCGACCTCGGCCGGCGGGTGCGGCAGCACGCAGCGCAGCGCGACGCCGATGGACTCACCGAGCACGGCGGCGACGACGAGGTCGCGGCGGTTGCCCAGGGCGCACAGGGAGATGCCGACGAGCACGACGGGCCACGCGCAGAATAGGTGCGCGACGCAGACGCCGACGGTGGCAAGCGCGATGCTGCCCATCTTGAGCCCCGCGAGCCACGTGAGCTTGCCGACCACGATAAACGCGGCGCTTGCGACGCTGAGCGCCGCGGGCCGCACGACTTCGGGGGCACGCAGAGCGAGCAGGGCGATGAGCGCGTACCCGGTGGCGGCGCTCATAGACTGAAGGAAGTCGGCCGGGGCCCACTGCGCGCGCAGCATGGGCAGGGCCGTGTCCGTGAGAAACCACACGTGAACAGAGATGGCGACGAGCCCGATGACGCCGAGTGCCACCCGCATGGCATGCGACGCGCGCATCCGCTCCAGCATGGCGGGGGCTTGCGCCACAGAGGGGCTCTTCTGGATGGGGTCGGCGGGCATAGATGCTCCCTCGCTCCTCATATCTCTCGTCAGGCGGTGCCGATTCCTCGGCGACCGTCACGGTTTGCGTGCTCTCATTTTACGCCTGCGTAGCCCAAAGCGGGGGAGCGCCGAGGCAAAAGCCAATCCCACCAAAATGGTCGTCAGTCTAGAACCCGCAGGTCAGCGATGGGGTGAATTGCGTTTCACCCAGGGGTGAGGCCACAAACACCCCGTCGTAGCCTTCCGCGGGCCCCGTCGCCGCGCCTAGAGTTCGAATCGCACGGCACGAGCCGGGCACGCCGCCTTCCCCGCGGCGCAGCGCGCGACACGGACGTCACTACCAAAGCGACGAGGGGCGTCCGGGCATCGCAAGCGCGCCGCAGGGACTTCGCACCAGCGGGCCCCGTACGGGGAGGCGTCGCGTCGGGCTCGCGCCACACACAAGGGAGACGCGGCTGGCACAGCACGAGGCCGGCACGCGGATCGACACCGTATCCGAAAGGGGTACTTCGAATGAGCGACCTGTCCATGACGCGCAAGGGCTTTGTCACCGCTGCGGGCGCTGCGAGCGTCCTGGCCGCCTGCGGCTTCGCCGGCAAGAACGTTTATGCCGCCGAGTCCTCGGCCAAGGCTGACGCGCCTGTCGAGTACGCCGCCTCCGCTGACGTCATCGTCTGCGGCGCCGGCGGCGCTGGCCTGAACGCGGCCTATCGTGCGCTCGAGCTCGGCCACAGCGTCATCGTCCTCGAGAAGTCCGGCTTCACGGGCGGCACGCTGCAGTACTCCGAGGGCGCCTTCCAGGCCGTGTGCGACGACGAGTTCGCGCTCGACGACGGCACGAACCCCGTCACGAAGAACGACACCGTCGACCTGTTCGCCGAGAACTGGCTGGCCATGGCTGACCAGGACTGCGACGAGGTGCTCATCCGCACGATGTGCGCCAAGTCGGGCGAGGCGCTCGAGTGGGTCAAGAAGAGCTTCAACTGCTCCGTCCACAGCACGGCTGGCATCCGCCCCGTGCCGTTCGTCCCGCAGGAGACGATCGCCGACCGCATTATGTATCTGTGCGACCCGGCCGACCCGGACGGCACGTATGGCCACGGCGGCAAGGTCTGGATGGACAACGCTGCCAAGGCCGTTGAGGACGCCGGCGCCACGATCGTCTTTGACGCCGAGGTCGTCGAGTTCATCACCGACGCCGAGGGCACGGTCGTTGGCGTGAAGACGCTCGACGGCAAGGCCTACGAGGCCACTCAGGGCGTCATCTGCGCCACGGGCGGCATCGACCGCAACGAGGTCATGGCCAAGCACGTGAACCCCTGGCATCACTGGATCCAGAAGCGCCAGAACATGACGATGGTCGACGCCAACACGGGCGAGGGCATCCTGGCCGGCATGGCCATTGGCGCCCAGTGCGCGTTCCACGGCACGGACACGAACCCCGCGTACTTCTGGATCGGCACGAACAAGCACATGATGAACGTCATCGCCGTTGGCCCGCGCGGCTACCGCATCGCCCGTGAGGACACGACGTACGGCTACTGGGCACGCTGCCTGTACTGGAACTCCCGTCAGGAGGGCGGCTTCGACGGCGACTGCTGGATGATCTTCAGCGACGACAACTTCGCCGACAACGCCTCGCTGCAGGACGAGGAAGCCGTGGCCGCTTGGTATGAGGATGGCACCCTGGTGAAGGGTGAGACGGTCGCCGAGCTCGCCGCTGGCACCGGCCTGCCCGAGGAGGCCCTGCAGACGACGCTCGACGAGTGGGCCGAGTGCTGCGAGAAGAAGGCCGACCCGCGCTTCGGCCGCGAGGACGCCTTTGACGGCCTGACCGCCCCGTACTACGCCATGAAGATCATCTTCAGCGACACCGGCGCGTTCGGTGGCATGGTCATCGACGAGAAGTGCCACGTTCTCGACTACGACGGCAACGCGATTCCTCACCTGTTCGCGACCGGCAACTGCTCCGCTGGCTGGCTGGGCGACTTCTACTACGGCTCCGGCACGTGCCTGATGGCCTGCGCTGTCCACGGCATGATCGCCGCCGAGTCCATCGACGCCGGCGACTACGAGGCCACGGGCTCCACGCCGATGGTCGCCAACGGCAAGACGGTCGAGGGCGCCAAGGATGAGGAGACCGCTCCCGCCGCTGACGCCTCTGCTGTGGCCGACGGCACCTACGAGGGCGCCGGCAAGGGCATGGGCGGCGACGTGCCCGTGACCGTGACGGTCTCCGGTGGCAAGATCACCGAGGTCGTCGTCGGCGAGAACTCCGAGACGCAGGGCATCGGCACGAAGGCCATCGAGCAGCTGCCCGCTGCCATCGCCGAGGCCGGCACGACGGAGGGCGTCGACACCGTCGCTGGCGCCACGATCACCTCGAAGGCCATCCTCGAGGGCGTCGCCGCTGCTCTTGCCACGGCGTAAGCAAGCGTAGCTTCACTGCACGGCATCATCGGGACCCCGGCCCGCTTTTGTGGCCGGGGTCCTTTGTGTTCGGCGCACCCCCACTCTCTTCATGTCTGTCGACATTCCGTAGGAAATCGTACAATGGCGTAATGTTTGCCAGTTTTTGGGTGACGTATCTCAGGATGATTCGTATGCTGGCGAGCGGCCATTTTTCGGCACCGCGTCTCTGGCTGGCACATGCACGGTTTCGGTCTCTCGAGAGTGGGGGCACGCAAACATGAATGTGTATGACACGCGCTTCTTCCGAGTTCTTCCTGAGCGTCTCTCGCAGGTCGACGCTCCGTTCGTTACTGACTCTGACTGCGAGCGCACCTTTTTCGATACGGTCGGGAACGTCCTAGCGGGCAGCCGTTTCGACGAGGAGGCCGACTGCCTGCAGCACGGCACGACGACCATCCTGCTCCACAGCATCGCCGTTGCCCACGTGTGCTGCCGGACGGCGCGCCGCCTCGGCTGGACGGACCACCTGTTCGAGCTCGAGCGCGCGGCCCTGCTCCACGACTTCTTCCTCTATAACTGGCACGAGCCCGGCCCCGGTCGAGAGATGCACGCGTTCATGCACGCGACGCGCGCCATGCGCAACGCCCGCGCCGCCTTTCCCGACCTCTCGCTGCTCGAGGCCGACGCCATCCGCAACCACATGTTCCCGCTGACGCCCGTTCCTCCGCGCTATCGAGAGGGCTGGCTGCTGACGTACGCTGACAAGGCATGCGCCACGTACGAGACGTCCGTACGCCGCGGCCCGGCCTACCCGAACCTGCGCGAGCTGTGCGGTTTCTACCTGCCGGGCCTGCGCCTCGACATCGCCGAAGAGGCCGTGCGCATTGCGCCTGCTTCGAGCGCCCGCCGCACGCCCTCGGTCGAGCTGTAGCTCGCCTTCTCTCCGACGCAGCGTGCCATGATGACAGACGACATTCTCACCCAGCTTGCCCAGTATGTGGTCTGGTTCTTCCTGTATGCCTTCGTGGGCTGGGCATATGAGGTCGTCTACTCGCTCATCAAGCACGGGCGCTTCATCAACCGAGGCTTCTTCTACGGTCCCGTGTGCCCGATCTATGGGGCGGGTGCCCTTCTGGCCATTGCGCTCGTTGGCCGAATACCGAATCCCGTGTTCGCTTTTGCCGTGGGAGGGCTCTCGGCGGGCGTCATGGAGTTCGTGACGTCGTGGGTCATGGAGCGCATATTCCACGCGCGCTGGTGGGACTACACGGGCTGGCCGCTTAACGTGCAGGGGAGAGTCTGCCTCGCGAGCGTCGTGACGTTCGGTGTCATGATGTTGCTTGTTTCTCATTTCGTGCAGCCCCAGGTTGAGCGGGCGACGCAAATGCTGTCCTTGCCGGCGCTCTACACCCTGGCGTCCGCTCTCTTCGCTGTGTTTGCTGCCGACTTTGTTCTGAGCGTCGTGCACATGCAGGGGCTTAACCGGATGCTCGCCCTGCTCCAGGACCGCGTCACGTTGCTGGCGGCTGACGCGTCGACGCGCATGTCCGACGCCGTCGACGAGGTGGCGCTGCGCGTGTCCGACGCGCTCGAGTGGGCGGAGGACGCGTCTGCCCGGGCGAAGGCGAGCGTCGAGAGGGCGAAGAGCGAGGCGGCGGACGCGTGGGCCGACATCAAGGCCGCGACGAGCGTGGAGGAGCTCTCCGAGTCGCTGCGCGCGATGTTGCCGCGGCTTGGCCGGACCCGCGTCGCAGGCCGTGAGCTGGGTGACCCTGACTTTGCGCCCACGTCTGCGCGCGAGGCGTGGGAGCTCGTCAAGGCCGCCATGCGCGACCGGGCGCGCCGAAAATAGGGTGCTTCTCGCTACTCGTTTGCGATGTTGCCGGTCAGCGCGTTGAGGATGACGGACGTTATGCTCACGATGAGCGCACCGAGAAACGCCGCGAGGAAGTCCTCTATGTAGATGCCCGTGTGGAACAGCGACGTTGCGAGCCACGACGAGAGCTCGAACATCACGGCGTTGACGACGAGGGCGAACACGCCGAACGTCAGGCACGTGAACGGCAGCGACAGCGTCTGAAACAGCGGTTTTATCGACATATTGATGATGGTGAGGACAAGACCGACGAGCATGACGGCGACCCAGGTCTGACCGAGGGCGACGATGCCCGGCACGATCCACACGGCGACGCTCACGGCGAGCGACGTGATGACCCAGCGAAGTATGAACTGCACGTAATCCTCCTTTTGCGGGGGGGGGATTCTCCAGCACCTCTCCCTCTTTTACCCAGGCAAACGATCTTCTTCACGCGCGCTGGGCGTACACTGGGACCATTACGCGTGGCGTGCTTGTCGAGGGCCGGCGCGTGCGAACGCAAGGGGTGGCGAGGCCTGCATGGTCCAGTGGTGGGGCGCGGCGTGGAAAAAGGCGGGAAAGGCTCTGGGCCGCCGGCCCTGGATCTCGCTGGCGCTTCTCGGCATGCTCATCGGGGCGGTAGGGGGCGCGGCTGCGGCTATCTTGACGCTTGCCTGCTCGCTTGCCATGCGCCTGTTCTCGAGCTTTCCCTGGCTGTCGTGGCTGCTGCCGCTCGCCGGCCTGCTGACGGTTGGGCTCTACCACGTGCTTGGCATCTCGTGGCGTGCGACGACAAACACGGTCATCAACGCCGCTCGCCATGACGAGCTTGTCAGGGGCTGCCTTGCTCCCGCCATTCTCGGCGGTACGTTCCTCACGCTGCTTGGCGGTGGCTCGGTGGGCAAGGAGGCGGCGGCGTTGCAGCTCGGTGGCTCGCTCGGAAGCGTGCTGAGCGAGCGGGGCCTTCGCTGGCTCGGCAGAGACGTCCCGCTGTCGCGCGGGCTTGCCGTGCGCTGCGGCATGGCGGGCGCGTTCGCCTCGCTGCTCGGCGCTCCGCTGGCGGCCACATTTTTCGTCATCGAGGTCACGCGCGTGCGCCCGCGCCTGCGGACGTCGCCGTTTGTCCTGCTCGCCGCCGTTGCGGGTGCCCTCGTTGCCGAGGTGAGCCCCGTCGGCTCGCCGTGGGTGCCGCTTGCCCCAGCCATCCCCACGTCTGCGGACATCGGTGCCTCCATGCTTGTGACGCTGGGCTGTGCCTTGGCGGCCGTCGTGTTCTGTCGCAGCCTCCAGCTGCTGCGTGGCCTCCCGTGGGGGCCGCTCGAGGCGCCGTGGGCGCACATGCTGTTCGGCGGCGTGCTCATCTCGCTGCTCGTGAGCGTTGTGGGCCTCGGTCCCTACGCGGGCACGGGCGAGAACTTCATGGAGGCGGCGCTCGCCGGGAAGGCGGCGCCGTGGGACTTCTTTCTAAAAGGGCTGCTCACGGTCGTCGTGCTCGGTGTGGGCTACAAGGGTGGCGAGATCATGCCCATCATGGCTATCGGGTCAACGCTCGGCTGCGCCGTGGGACTTGCTGGGGGCGCGGACCCCATCGCCTGCGCTGGCATCGGCCTCGTCGCCATGTTCTCTGCCTGCACGAACTCTCCCATCTCCGCGACGCTGCTCGGCATCGAGGCGTTCGGGCCGGTTGCGTGGCCCGCCTACGTCCTCGCGGCGTTCACGGCCTACCTGCTCACCGCCCGCACGGGGCTCTACCCCTCAAACTGCGCTCCGTCGTATCACGCGCTGCTCGAGTCGTGGGGCGCCGTCGTGGATGCAGGGCTGTCACGCTTGAAAAAGGTCGTGGCGGAGCTGCGCAAGTAGGCACCGTTGTGGGCGCCTCGCCCGGGCCATCGCCGTGCTTGCGTATAATGCAAGAGCTGCCCGCTCGCCGTGGCGCGCCCGTTATGGGCCGTCCTCGTGCACGTCGCGGGCCTCTTGTATCTCATGATCCATGTGCGGGCGCGACTCCTCGTCACGTGCGTTCTCGGATCGTCAGAAAGGACGCCCGCCATGGATGTGGACTTCGCCGACATCGCTCACCTCATCAAGCCCTCCGCGGCTCAAGATGGCTCGCACACGCTGTTGCTACCTGTGTTCAACACGCAGGTCTCCGTCAAGGCGTTCCCCGGCTCCCAGAAGCTGTCGGGTGCTCAGCTGGACGAGGCCCTTATCGCCGTGCGCGAGCTGTGCCTCGAGTTCGAGCTCTCCCTGTCGCGCTTCCGCCCCAACTCGGAGATCTCGCGTCTCAACGGTGCGAAGGGCGCGTGGGTCGAGCTCTCTCCGCGCACGCTCGACCTCGTTGAGAAGTCCCGAAAGTACTGCGAGGCGAGCGGTGGCGTGTTCGACGTCACGATGGGTTCCGCCACGTCGCTGTGGGATTTCCACGAGGGCGTCATCCCGTCGCGCGAGGCGCTCGACGCAGCGCTCAGGCATGTCGACTATCGCATGGTCGAGGTCGACCGCGCTGCCGGCAGGGCTCGCCTGACCGATCCCGACGCCATTATTGACCTCGGTGGCATCGCCAAGGGCTATATCGCCGACGAGATGGCCGCCCTTCTGCGCGAGCACGGCTGCGATTGCGCGTTCGTCAACCTGGGCGGCAACGTGCTCACGATCGGCACGCGTCCTGACGGCGCGCCGTGGCGCATCGGCGTGCGCGATCCCAAGAACCCCGCCACGCTGCGCGCCGTGCTGCCCGTCGTCGGCAAATCCGTTGTGACGAGCGGCCTGTACGAGCGTAACTTCACGAAGGACGGCGTGTTTTACCACCACATCCTGAGCCCGAAGGACGGCATGCCCGTCAAGACGGACGTTGGCGGCTCCACGATCGTGTCCGACCTGTCGCTTGACGGCGATGGCTACTCCACGACGCTGTTCGCCCTGGGCGTCCAGGGCTCTCTCGAGTTCGTCGAGTCCCGTCCCGAGCTCGAGTGCATCATCATCGACGTCGACGACAACGTGTTCGTCTCGAGCGGCCTCAAGGGCGAGGTCAAGCTCGTCGAGTCGCGCTAGGAGGGGCCCGCGCCTATGTGGCCGCGCCTGCGCATAGACGACGTTCGGTCGATCCTGTACTACCTGGGCACGATGCTGCTGATCATAGCGGCGCTCATGGTGGTGCCGCTCGTTGCCGCCTTGCTGCTCAAGGAGTGGAACCCTGCCATCTCGTTTCTGCTGTCCGCCAGCGTTACGACGTGCGCCGCTCTGCTGCTGCGCCTTGCAAAGCCAGCAAAAGTGGGCCTCACGCACATGCAGGCACTCGTCATCACGGGCCTCGTGTGGGTGTTTGCCGGAGCGGCGGCGGGCCTGCCCCTCTACTTCTCCGGATCGTTTGCCAGCTACTTTGACGCGCTGTTCGAGTCGGTGTCTTACTTCACCGGCACGGGCATGAGCGTGCTCAACAACCTCGGCAAGCTGGCTGTGTCCTACTCCATCTGGCGCGCTATGCTCGTTGTCGTCGGCGCTCAGGGCATCATCGTCGTCGCGCTGTGCCTTGGCACGATCTCGCGCTTCTCCGGTGCCGGCCTGCTGTTCAAGGCCGAGGGCCACAGTGATAACATCATGACGCAGATGGGCGACACCGCGCGCTTCATCGTCTCGTTCATGGGCGTGCTCGTGGCGCTTGGCACGCTGCTGTGCACGTTTACGCTCATCACGTCGTGCGGGTTGTCGTTTGGCACGGCGCTGCTGCACGGTTTCAGCCTGTCCGCCACGTGCATCGCGACGGCGGGCATCTGCGTCATGCCGGCAGGCGTGGCCTACTACCACTCGGCGACGCTCAATCTCGTGCTCATCATCCTGTGCCTCGTCGGTGCATTCAGCTTCGCGCTCTACTACCACATGGCGCGCAAGGGGCCGCGCGAGTTCTTCCGCGACATCGAGACGCGAACGATCATCGCTTGGCTCGCCATCGTGCTTGTCGTGCTCGCCATCGCCTTCGCGCACGACGACTACTTCGGTCGCGTCGATCTGTTCCTGGACAAGGGCGTGTTCAACCTCGTCTCGGCCGCCACGTCAACAGGGTTCTCCACGATCACGTCGGCTCAGATCTCGTCCGTCGCCTCGTCGGGCCTCGTGTTCGCGCTCATCATGGGCATGGCTATGGGCGGCGCCACGTCGTCGACGTCCGGTGGCTTCAAGGCCATCCGCCTGGCGCTGTTGCTGCGCACGATCGGCTCGGAGATCCGCCGTGCTCTGCTCCCTCAGCGCGCGCGTGAGGTCATCCGCTTTCACCACCTGGGTGACCAGGTGCTCACTCCCGACTTGTCCCGCAACGTCATGATCGTTTTCCTGTTGTACCTGCTGTCGTTCGTCGTCGGTGCCGTCGTGGGCGTGTCCTACGGCTACGACCCCATCGCCGCGGTGCTCGAAAGCGTGTCATGCACGTCGAACTGCGGCATCTCCGCGGGTATCGTAAGCTCCGGCATGCCGCTTGGCCTGCAGGTCTGCTACTTTGTGCAAATGCTGGCTGGCCGTCTTGAGTTTCTGGCGCTGCTGACGACCATCGCAAGCGTCGGTGGGTCGCTCGGCCACGCTGTCAAGAGCTCTGCGGCGGGGCGGGCGCTGGCTTCGTCTGTGCCGGCAAGCGTGCGTCGCGCGTGGCGCGGGACGAGGGGAGGCGAGCGCTGATGGCATGGGGGTCATCCGACGACCGGGCGCGTCCGGAGGCGGGCCGCTCGAATGCGGGCCGCTTCGGCCACATCGCTCGAACGGGGCTCACGCTCGTCGCCTACCTGTTCGGGGTGACGCTGCTGCTCTACCTGTTGGCCTTCGTCGCATTTCTGGTGGCCTCGTGATGGGCGCGCATATGGGGACGGCCCTCGCCGGGCTCGCGCTTGCCGCATCGCTCCTTCTCGCTCCTGTGGCGCCCGCGCTCGGCGCTCCTGCCAGCTCGGATATCTCTGGCGACGCTGCCAGCTCTTTGCACGAGCGGGAGGCGTCCGCACGTCTCGACGCCGCCCGCTCTGCGGCTGCCGAGCGCACCTACCCCGACGAGCTCGGTGCCGGGTTGGGCTTTATGCCCGAGGGCATGGACGGCACCTCGGCACGTCGCGTCACGATAAGCCGCCTTGCCTCGGCTGACACGGCGCTCGACGGCCAGCTCGTCTCGTTTTCCGGCGAGGTTGTCGGCGAGCCGGTCTGGCTTGCCGACGGCAACGCCTGGGTGCAGGTTCAGTCGGCGAGCGGTGGGTCGTTCATCATGGTGGCGATGAGGCCCGAGGACGCTGCGCTTATCGAACGCGTCGGCGGCTACCAGTCCAAGGGGACGACGCTGAGGATCACGGGCGTGTATCGCGTGGCCGACCCCAACCAGTTGGGCGACATCGATGTGACGGCGTACAGCGTGTCCGTTGTCGACCCCGGCGAGGAGCGCGTGGAGCCTGTCAACTTCAAGATGCTGGGGCTTGCGCTCGCGTTTGTTGCGGCAAGCGCCGTGCTGCTCGTTGTGGCTCGGCTCGTGCGAAGGAGGGCGTCGTGAGCGCGAAGGCCAAGGGAAAGGGAGCCTGTCGGCGCGGAGGTTCCCGGAATGCAGGGAAGGACGGTCTGCGCGCGACGGAACATGACGCATGTGTCGTCGGGCAGCAAGAGGACGATGGGCGCTTCGAGCCGGCATTCGGCGACTTTGGGGGCGTGCCCGACGAGCCCGATGCGCTCGCCGGTCTCGCCGGCGCAAACGACGAGGGCAATGCCTCCTTCGAACTGGGGCGCGTTATCCGTCTCGACCGCGGGTATCCGCTCGTCTGCACGCGTTCGGGGGCATACCGCGCCGAGCATGCCATAGCGCTCGTCAAGGGTGCTCAGGTGCGCGCCTGCGTCGGCGACTGGGTCGCGCTGCGCCTGCCGAGCGGTCACGACAAGGCGCTGATCGAGCGCATCCTGACCCGTCGGGGCGTCCTGTCTCGCTGGGACGGCAAGCGTCAGGGCGAGCGCCAGACGCTGGCAGCCAACCTCGACGTCGTCATGGTCGTGCAGCCGCTCTCCGAGCGCCCCATCTCGCCCGACCGCGTTGCCCGCTCGGCTGTGCTTGCCTGTGAGGGCGGCTGCAACCTCGCCGTCGTCCTGACGAAGGCTGATCGCGCGGATGATGAGCTTATAGCGCGTGACGTTGCCATCCTGCGCGCCTGCCTGGGCGACGAATTGCCCGTGCACGTCGTGTCCGCCGTGCTTGGCCAGGGCGTTGAGCAGGTGCGCTCCGCGATTGCCCCGCAGACGACGACGCTGCTGCTCGGGGAGTCGGGTGCCGGCAAGTCGACGCTCGTCAACGCCCTGCTCGGCGCTGACGTGCTCGGTACGGCGGCCGTGCGCAGCCGAGATGACCAGGGTCGCCATACGACGGTCGCTCGCCGTATGCTCAAGGTTCCCGACGCTGGCGTCATCGTCGACGCCCCCGGGCTGCGCTCTCTGCCGTTGCTCGACGAGGAGGACGGCCTTGCACGCGCGTTTTCCGACATCGACGCGCTGGTTGGCGGGTGCCGCTTCCGCGACTGCACGCATGGAGAGGAGCCGGGCTGCGCCGTGCGTGCCGCCTGCGCCGCCGGGGATCTCTCGACGACGCGACTCGAGGAATACCGCGCCCTCGTGGCGGAGATGCGCGCGAACCGCAGGTCGCTCGATCTTGCGGCAAGGTCTTCCATCACGGTATAAGGGTGCGGGTGTGCGACCCGTCCACGCAATCTCCAAGCCCGGCCTTGCTTCCTGAAGCGAGGCCGGACTTATTTTGGCATGTCCTCTGCGTGCAAATTAATCCTCACTTTTTATATTAATGCGGCATAACTTGACGCAAAGCGTGTGCTGGCTGTGGTCTGCGGGGCTTGGCGGAACTATTGGAGCTGCCTGGTCTGACGCGCGTCTGACAACGGCCTGACAGCAGTGTCAGACGCGCGTCAGGCCCCGAATGTTGCCCTCGGCATCGGAACTGATACGTCGGAAGCCACTCCCATACTGAGGTCGTTTTCAGACATTTGTCGTCCGACCGTAAGGGGGAGCCATGTCCATGCGCGTCCGCATCGTGCTGTGCGCCATCAGCGCCGTTGTCGCCGTCGTCCTGATGCAGGGATACGCCGCGATCGTGCGTGGCCAGGCTGCGGGCCAGCGTACCGAGGCCCTCGAGCGCTATGGCGGCGAGACGGCGCGCGTGTGCGTGACAACGGCGTTTGTCGCTCGCGGAGAGACGCTCAGCGAGCGCAACGTCACGACGGTCGACTGGCTTGTCGATCTCCTGCCCGAAGGGGCCCTGGTTGACGAGGGGCAGGTGCTCGGCAAAGTCGCGGCGTCTGCCATGGCGGCAAACACCCCCATCAGCGACGTGGACCTCGAGGCCCAGACGAGCGCGTTGGACGTGCCGGCGGGAACGACGGCCGTGTCCGTGCCGTGCTCGGTGGAGAGCGCGGTCGGGGGTGCGCTCGTGCCCGGCTCCGTCGTCGACCTCTATCTCGTGTCCGAGGGGACGGCCCGGCTGCTGAGTCCGAGCGTGCGCGTGCTTCAGACGAGCTCGGGGACATCGGGCGGGAAGCTGGCGTGGGTCACGGTCGCCGTTGACCCCTCTCACGTCGAGGCGATCGTTGCCGCTGCGAGCATGCAGCGCCTTTCGTTCGTGCTGCCTGCCGACGATGTCGCTCGCGAGACGGGGCGCCTGCGCGTTTCCGAAAGCGCCGCGGGGGATGCGCCCGCGCCTGATCCGCCAAGCGAGACGGGCGCTGTGCGATCGGAGGAGCAGCCTGCGGACGCTGATGCCGCGGGCACGGAGCAGGACGCCGCTGGCGTCCAAGAGTAGGGGGCCACATGGGGTCGTCTGAGGCGCGCGTGACGCGCTGGGTTGTGTGCGCGGGTGCGGGGCAGTATTTGGACATAGCGGGTCGGCTTGTCGCCAGTGGCTGTGCCAAGGCGATAGAGTGGGACACGGTGCCGGCACGCGTTCTCGCGCGGCTGAGCCAACTTCCCGAGGGCAGCGTCGGTGTCGTTATGGGCGAGGGGTGCGAGGGACAGCCACCGCTCGACCGTGCGAGCTCTGCTGCGCATGCGCGCGGATCGGCCCTCACCGTGCTGTGCTCGCGAGATGCCCCCTCGATTGAGGAGGCGGCGCGCGAACATGGCGTCGACGCCTGCGTGACACCGGAGGGGTTGCTCGCCCTGCTTGCTGGTATTCATGCGGACTGGCTGGACGGAAAGCGCTCCGATGCTCGGCCTTCCGGAGTCGGCGTGAGTACGGGAGACGCTGTCCCAAGCGTGAGACCTGCGGGAAAGCTCACGCGCTGCCATACGGTGACGCAGCCTCTTCTTGAGGCGGACGGATTGCAGGGCGATCTTGACCTCGATCTCGACGAGCCGTCCGGGTGTGCATGTCCTGCTACGCCGGCGCCCTCTGAGGCCGCTTTGGCGGGGGCGTGCGCTGCACGGCGCTCCGCCTTTCGAGGAAAAATGCCCCATGTGCCGAGCGCCTTGCCTGGCGAAGACCTCGGGACATCTGGGGAAAACGCGCCCGAGGCGTCTGCTTCTGTGGGGGATGAGTCCGCGTCGCATGCGGCCGTGCCGGCGTGCGAGCGGACGCCGCGCCTTGAGGTCGACGTCCCCGACAATGCGGTGCCGACGATCTGCCTGGCATCAGCGCGCGGCGGCGTAGGCAAAAGCACGCTCGCCGTCATGATGGCGCTTTCCATGGCACACGACGGGCTGCGTGTTGCGCTCGTCGACCTCGACTACCAGTTCGGCACGTGCCTGGGCTTTCTCGGGCTCGACGAGACGGATGGCCTGCCCGAGCCTCATGGCGACGCTCCGCTGCGGCTCGACGCTCGCATGCTCGAGCGCTGCCGCTCTCAGGGGGAGGGCGGCCTGCTCGCCTACGAGTTCTGCCGCCTGCCCGAAAGGTCCGAGCTGCTCGTGCCGCTGTCAGATCACCTCGTACGCGCTGCACGCCAGGGGTGCGACGTCGCCATCGTCGATCTACCCGCCGGCATGAGCGAGGGCGTCGCACAGGTGCTCGAGCTGTCCGACCGCTGCCTGATCGTGGGGGATCAGCAGGCACTGTCGCTCGAGTCTATGGCGGCGGCTGTTGCCCTGAGCACGCGCCTCGGGGTGCCACGCACAAAGCTGCTCGCCGTGCTCAACCGCTGCGACGCGCACCATCGAGACGAGGGATTCGTGTCGCGCGCTCGCTTCGAGCTGCAGACGCCCCAGATCACTCGCATCGTTGACGGAGGGCCCGAGGTGACGCGCATGCTTGAGCTCGGCTGCGCGAGCGAGCTGCTGACGATGCGCAACCGCTGCGCGCTCACGTCGGCCGACCTCGCATCCGCCCTGTGCTCCGACCTCGGCTGCACGCCTGGTGCCATCGAGCCAGCCCCGGCCGCGCCTCCTCTGCTGCAACCGGCACCCATTGCCATTCCGCGTCGACCTACGCGTCGCGGTGCCGTTAGGGAGGAGATGGTTCCATGTCTCTCATGAGCCGCATAAGGGCGCAGGACGGTGCGCCCGACCCTGACGCACGCCGCTGGTCACGGTTGCGTACCCAGCTGCGAGAGGCGCTCGTCGCTCGTCTGGGGTACCGCGAGCTGGCGCGCATCGCTGGTGAGTCCGATGCCGGCAGGGCGCGTGGTGAGCTCGGTGTCGCCGTCGACGCCCTGCTCAACGAGGACGACTTCGCATCGCTGGCCCCAGACGAGCGTGGGCGTCTCGCTTCGGAGATCGCGGACGACATCGTGGGACTCGGCCCGCTTGAGGTGTTCATGGCTGATGACGAGGTCACAGAGGTCATGGTCAACGGTGCGAGCTCCCTGTTCTACGAGAGGGAGGGGCGTCTTCACCCGGCACAGCGTGTGTTCGAAAGCGACGAGCAGATACGCATGGCAATCGAGCGCATCATCGCGCCGCTCGGCCGTCGCATCGACGAGCAGAGCCCCATCGTCAACGCGCGCCTCAAGAACGGCTATCGCGTAAACGCCGTCATACCTCCCATCGCCATCGATGGCCCGCTGCTCACGATCCGCAAGTTCTCGAACCGGGCGGTATCCCTTGACGGACTTGTGGAACTGGGATCGCTGCCCGCCTGGTATGCGGATTTGCTGCGCCTCGCCGTGCGCACGCGCCAGGACATCGCTGTCGCCGGCGGAACGGGGTCGGGCAAGACGACGCTTCTCAACGCTCTTTCGGGAGAGATCGGCCACGAAGAGCGAATCGTGACGATCGAGGACTCGGCGGAGCTCAAGTTTGCTGGGCATCCCCACGTCGTGCGCCTCGAGGCTCGCGACGCGTCGATAGAGGGGCGGGGCGCCATCACGATACGCGACCTCGTCATCAACGCGCTGCGTATGCGCCCCGACCGCATCGTCGTCGGCGAGGTGCGCGGGGGAGAGGCCATCGACATGCTGCAGGCCATGAACACGGGACACGACGGCTCGCTTACGACGCTGCACGCCGGCAGCGCGCCTGAGGCGGTGCTGCGCCTCGTGCTTATGGCGCGCTATGGCATCGACCTGCCGGCGCCCATCATCAAGGGCCAGATTGCGACGGCGCTCGACCTCATCGTCGTCACGATGCGCCTTCCTGACGGTTCACGCGCCGTAGGGCCGCTCGTGAGCGTGTCCCTTGAGGGCGACGACGAGGTGCGTCTCGACGACTTGGTGCTGTACGACGAGGAGGCCCGGACATGGGAGCTGACGGGCGAGCCGCCGTTTCTTGCGGCCGCCCTGCGTCAGGGCCTCGTGAGTCGCGAGGAGGCGCGCTTATGGGCGCGGCACTCGTAGGGGCGGCATGCGTATGTGCTGCCCTGGCTGCCGTCCTGCTTGTCTCGTGGCCGTTGACGAATCGTTCGCGGGGGCGTCGCATGGGCACCTCTCGGCGCAGGGGGCTTTCCGGGGCACGGGAGCGCGCCTTTGGTGTTGCCGAGCTCGTGGGACACTGGGCTCCGTTTGTGCGCCTGTGTCGCTTCGGTCCTGCCCGCCGCCTCTCCGTGAAGCTTCAGCCTGCCCTCGTCGAGCGCGGCATACGCTTGACGCGTCTTGGCAGCCTGGCGGCGCTGGCGATTGTTTGCCTGGGGACGGCTGTTCTCGGGATGTTGGCAAGCCGCTCGCTGTTGGGGGCGCCCGTCGGCGTCGCAGCGTGTGGCGCGGGGCTGGCGGGGGCTCTGGGATCGCGTGAGCGCAAGGCCCGCTCTGCTGCGGCAAACCAGATGCCCGAAGTGCTGCGCTCCCTGTCGGCTGCCCTGTCTGCAGGCAAGTCGTTACCACAGGCTATCGCCCATGTCGGAGCGACTGTTGGCGAGCCGCTCGGTACGGAGTTCCTACGCGCCGGCTTCGAGATAGATGGGGGACGGGGCGTGGCCGAGGCCTTGGACGACCTCTGCGCGCGCATCGACGCTCCCGGTATCGAGCTGCTGGGCACGGCGCTGCAGGTATCCCAGAGAACGGGCAGCGCTCTTGACGAGTTGTTTGTGCGCACGGCTCGCATGGTCGCCTCGTCTGTTGCGCTTCGGCGCGAGCTTGCGGTCAAGACGTCCCAGGCGCGGCTTTCCGCCAAAGTCGTCGCTCTGATGCCCCTCGTGCTCGTCTGCATCCTCACACTCATCTCGCCTGACTATCGCGGTGGGCTGGCAAGTCCCGCTGGCGGGGCATGCCTGTGCGTCTCCGCCCTGCTCGACCTGACGGCACTTGGTGCCGTACGCCTGCTCATGCGCAGGAGCCTGCAATGAGTGCCTTGCTCCGTGTCGTGGCGCTCGTTGCCGTGGGCGTGGCGGTGTTTCAGCTCGCCTGGATGTCTGGTGACCATCAGGTACGTGCCGTCGTTCGGGCATGGCGCAGCCGCGTGCTGGCGTCTCTTCGCATGCCCGATGCCCGGCAGCGTTTCGATCGGGGCTTTGGCGTGCTGGGCCGCGTTGCGAGAGGCATGGTTCCTGGCGGGCCGCGTGCTCGGGGCAGTGCGCGAGAGATGCGCGGGCGTTGTCTCGATGAGCTGCCCGAGCTGCTGGACGTCGTTGCGCTTGGCCTGTCGGCCGGCATCTCGTTTGACGCGGCCCTCGACATCTATTGCGAGCGCTACCACACGATGCTTGCGGGCAAGTTGTCCGAGGCGATGCGCTGCTGGCGCCTGGGGATCAAGAGCAGACGGGATGCCTTGCGCGACGTCGCTGACGAGCTGGGAGTCGATGCGTTCTCGACATTTGCGGCCACCATGGGCGAATCGCTCGAGTTCGGAGGACCGCTCGCCGCGACGCTCGTGGAACAGGGTGAGGCCGTGCGAGAACGTCGGCGCTCTGAGCAGGAAGAGTCCGTCGAGAAGGCGCCGGTCAAGATGCTCATACCTGTTGGCACGCTCACGTTGCCGGCCATGCTCATAGCCATACTCGGCCCTCTGTTCGCTTCGTTTGGCGCGGGGCCATAGGGGCGGGATTGGATACGTATGCCATAGGGAGCGGGCGCGATGGAACGACTCGCTTATGAGAGAAAGGGGACGACCATGGTGGAAGTGGACTGCAACGTCGGAATGGACGAGAGGGAGGAGGCGACCGTTTGGGATGTCCCTGCGCGGTTTCTCACACAGTGCAAGGACGCATGGATCCTGGGGGTCTCTCGCCTGCGCGTACGGGCCCATGCCGAGGCGGGCCGCAGATTGGCGTCGCTGCGTCGCGTTGCATGCGACGAAGAGGGGCAGGGCACGACGGAGTATGCCATCCTCGTGGGCGTGCTCGTAGTGATCGCCATTGTGGCCATCATCGCGTTTCGCGGAAAGGTCCAGGAGCTGTGGGATGCCATCTCCAACTCGATTAACGGGCTGTAATCCGCGAAACAGGGTGATGTGCAATGAAAGGAAAAGGAGAACTGAGGACGCCTGCGGGCTTGGCTGGGGACGCCGATTCGCCCCGCACGCGGGTAGAGCGTGTCCCCGGCGGGCATCACCGCATCTGGGCCGGCGTGCTTGCGGCGCTTGCGTGCGCGCTCGCGGCGTGCGCCGTCTTGGTTGTGTGGCCGTCCAAGACGGAACCTATGCCCCACGCTGGTGCATCGGTTCCGTCTGCCAGGGGCGATGCTCGTGCATCGGGCACTCCCAGCCTCGGGGCAGAGGCCGGTCCCAGCCCCGATTCGCTTTCCTGCGACCCAGGCGTTCTCGCTTCGCTTGACGTGCCGGCCGTCTGTTCTGAGGCTGGCATGCTCGTCGAGACGGCGCACCGCCCAGGTTGGGTGCGTGCGACGTGGGCGTTTGGCCGGACACTTCCCGAGGTTATTGAGCCCGTACTTGAGGGGTTTCGAGACGAGGGGCTCTCCTTGCAGTACGGAGGCTACCTCGACTTGTTTCAGCGCGTGTGGGGTGGTGTCGTGGGCTCGGAGCTGGGGTGGGTCGAGCTCGTTATCGGGCAAGAGCCTGGGGAGGGAGGCACGCCTGATGATGCGGGCGAGACGTGCGAGCTCAGTGTTGTGCGCTTGGAGGGCGAAGCTGTCGAGGGGTTGTCGCTCGACACGGGGAGCCCGGCATGACGAGGGCCAGGCGACGCTTGAGTACCTGCTCGTCACGCTCGGCATCATCGCCATCGTCGTGGCGCTCGGCGCCCTCGTTCGCTTTGGGGCGGACGGGCGGCTCGTCGGACTTGCCTGCCAGGCGGCGTCCCACGCGTTGGGCAGCCAGGCGGGCAACGCTCTGCTCGATGCCTTGCTGTTTTAGGGGGCGCCTGCAGGGAGGTGACGAGGGACAGGCGACTGTGGAGGCGGCCCTGCTATTGCCGGTGCTCATGGTGCTCATGGCGATGCTCGTTCAGCCGGCATGCCTGCTGTATACCCGCTGCGTCATGCAGTCCGCCGCAGCGGAGGCATGTCGGCTCGTGGCGACGTCCACGCGAAGTGAGAGCGGGGTTCCCGCTGCCCAGCGCGCGTTCGTGCTGCGCAGGCTTGCCGCCGTTCCGAACGCGCCTATCTTCCATGGGGGAGGCGAGCAGGGATGGGATATTGAGCTCCAAGGCTCGACGGAGGGTCACGAGGCGTTTGCGCGCATCGCTACGACGGTGCATCCCCTGCCGTTTGTCGGTGCGCTTGCGGGGCTGGTTGGACAGGCGGGGGCATCCGGCTCGGTCAGGCTCGAGGTGAGCGTGAGCCGCACGACCCGGCCCGAGTGGCTGGAAGGAGGCTACGATGACTGGGTATCCATCTGGGACGACTGATGATTGCGCCACGGGCTCCGAGGTCAGACAATGCCTTGCCCGCCCGAGACTCGGTCTAGATGCGTTCATCGACGAAGAGCGCGGATCCACGACGCTTGCGGCGGCCGTCGCCATACTCGTTTCTCTCACGCTCGTGTTTGGCCTCGCAAACGTCACGTGGGTGTCTTCGCGTGCGGCTGACGTGCAGGCCGTCGCCGATGCGGGGGCCCTGGCTGGCATGAACGCGTTGGCTGAGTACGTTACGGTGGCACAGCTCGTCGATTCTCTCGTGCTGAGCATGGGACTCGTGGGCTTGGCGACGATGGGGGTCGGGCTCGTGTTGAGCGCTATGCCGGGCATCGGCGCCGCGGGCCCTCCTGTTGTTGCGGCGGCGTCACAGGTTCTTGAGGCTCGCGCTGATCTCGCCCGGAGCGCGGCGCTGGGGCTCGAAAGGCTTGAGGACGCCGTCCCGTTCCTCATGGCTGCAAATTCGCTGACGACCATACGGGCCAATGCTACCGACGACGGTGGCTTCATCGGCCTGGCTATCCCATTTCCGCTCGAGTCGGAGACGGACTTCGGCTTGCTTGAGCAAGGGGACGCAAGCGATGCAGCGGCGAGCGCGGGCGCGTCGAGCGAAGCCATCGACGAGCTGGAGCGTCAGGCCGAGGATGCGCGCCGCGCTGCGGATGATGCGCTTGAGCTCGGGTGGCGTGCGGATTGTGGAGGCGACCCCCTCTGCTTGAGCGAGCGCGCCGCGACGCTCGCTGGGCTCGCAGGCGTGCTCAACCCTGTTTACCCCAGCGTTGAGGGCTGGGACTTTGGCGTCCCGATCGATCGTGCGTGTGCTTACTATCAGGCGCGCGTTGCCCAAGAGACTCCGGATTCAAGTGATCCGCTCGAGCTCACGCGCTCGCGGGCGCGCGCCGCGTTCTACGGCTATGCGCTCGAACTGGTCAGGCAGAGCTCGTTTTCTCAGGATGCTGAGGGCTATGTCGTCTGTGACCTCCGAGAACTGCCCGCTAACACCGATGACGTGCGTGGGACGCGCCTCTATACGGATGCCGTATGGCCCTGCACGACGCAGCCGGAGGGGCGCACCATTCACAGCGATGCGTCTTGTCCCGGTGCCACGGGGCCCGCAGCGGGTCTTGGCAGCTTAGCGGAACAGGAGGCGGGTGCTCTGGCAACATGTCCCATCTGCCAGTTTACGGTTGTTGATGTGGGCAGGGCGCCTTCTGCGTCAACGAACATCGACAACGGGTTCGAACATTACTGGCGTGAGGTCGTGAGGGCGAGCAAAGAGTACGAGGCGGCGCGAAACGAGCAAGTCGAACGCGAGAGAGCGGCGCGTGACGAAGCCGAGAATGCGCGGGACAGGTTTGCCGAGGCGCTTGAGGCTCTCAAGGTGGCGCGCGTTGATCTGGCGCCACCGGGTCGGTATGGCTGCGTGTGCGTCGTTGCTGACCCGGCGACGCGTTTGGCGCCTCGGGACCTCGCGACGCTTGTGGGGTCGGGAGCTCGCTTGCCGCCACGCGTTGCCGTCGCGGGCGCCACGCTCGCGCGCGACGGGGCGACAGGAGGGTCGACGATCCTGGGTGGTTTCTTCGATGCGCTCGTTGCCCAGGGCGGTGCACCGGGGGCAGTGGGATCGGTGCTCGACGTCGTCATGAGCGCCTGGGGCGACATTCTGGTGGGGTACGGAGACGCCTACGAGGCGTTTGCTGGCCTGCTTAGCAAGGCGTTCGGCTGGCTTGATCGACTAGGCGGGGGCGGTGTCGCATCGTGGCTGCGTGGCGCTCTCGACGATGTCGTGGGGCTTGCCGGGCTGCAGCCTGCAGACCTCTCGGCAAAGAAACCCGTGCTTGCAAACTCCGCCGACGTCATGATGCGCGCGGGGAACGACTGGTATGCGGCCGTGCGCGCCCTCGTGCTCGCGGCCCCCTCGCTAAACGAGAGCGACGGCGTCGCTGGCATGCTCGAGGCTCTGGGCGTTGTCGTCGAGACGTTGACGGGCTCGGACGAGATCACGGTGGCGCAAGTGCGCTTGCCCGGCTCGGATGAAACGATCTCTTTGAGCGTTGACCTGAGCTGGTTGTCGTCTCTCACCGGGGGAGGTGGCGCCGATGGGTGACGAGGAAGGGCAGATGGTTGTTGAGCTCGCTGTCGTGACTCCCGTGATGATCGTTGTTGCCATCGTGGTGCTCAACCTGCTGTTCTTCATGGAGGACTGCGCCCGATTCGACCGGCTGGTGCCCGATATCGTCATGGCGCTCGCCGTGGCGCCGTCAGGTGAGGACGTGCAGGCGGGCAACCAGGCACATCGCGTGAGCGAGGCGCTGGCGCAGGCCATGGGTGATATGCGTGGCATTGAGGTGCGCGTCGAGGAGCAAAACGCTTGGGATGCGGCACAGCAGGAGGGCACGCTGGGGTTCTCGTTCGCGCCGCACCTTACGCGTTACGTGTGCACGATGACGTATACGCCTTGGCCTGCGGTGTTGACCGTGGCCGGCGTCGAGGCTGGCATCCCGGTGCGTCTCGAGCACGCTCGGACGTTCACGGTGGATCGGTACCGGTCGGGCGTGCTGTTCTAGGGCGAGGGGGGTATATGGGGATGAACGCTGCGCTGGCGGTACTTGGCAGGATGAAAGCAGGTGGGGATGCCTGGCGTATCTGGTTGCCTGGGGCGCCTCGGGTGGCGGCACATCTTCCGGGCGGTGTCGTGCTCGACTGCCTTGTCGCTCTGCGTTTTGGCCAGCGCCTACGTGGCCTTATCGGTTGTCCGATCGGCCGGCTATGTAGCCGGGCCGTGCTGTTTCCGCGCTGTGCATCGCTCCACACGATGAGTATGGGCTTTGCGCTCGACGTTGCGTTTGTGGGTGAGGCGGGGGAGGTGCTTTGCGCCGAGCGTCTCGTGGCTCCGGGTCGCATCATCGGTGTGCAGGGGGCAGCTCTGGCCCTTGAGCGCGAAGCATCGGCGGCGCCATGGCCTGTGAAGGGGGAGAGGCTCATATTTACCGGGGCGGTGTCGGCGTAGGATACGAATGCGTGAAAGCGGCCTGTGTTGGGGCGCTCGCTGCTCAAGGGGCGACGCCCGAGAAGAAAGGATGAAACCATGCAGGAGGATCCGCGGGAGCTGTTCGATATGAGGCTGGCGCACGTGGGCATCAACGCGCAGGACGCGGCCGATGCGGCGCGTATAGCAGACGAGTTTCACACGCTGCTGCATCTGAGCACGTCGACGACACCCGTCTCTCATTTTGCTGACACGATGGTCGAGATTATGGACGGGAATGGCCGAGGGGAGCATGGCCACATCGGCTTCCACGTCAACGACCTGATCGCTGCCGCGACGTGGTTCGACGCTCATGATTATGAGATCGACCAACAGAGCTGGGCGCGCTATCCCGATGGGACGCCCCGCCTCGTTTACTTCGCCCGTTCCATTGCCGGCTTCGCTATCCACCTCACACAGGACTAACGTACCTGTCAAGTTGGGGAAGTCGGAGGATTTGGGGTTGACCGGAGCGTCTGCTCTGGTAAAGTGGAAACCCTGATGTGGCTGGATAGCTCAGTTGGTAGAGCAGGGGACTGAAAATCCCCGTGTCAGGGGTTCGACTCCCTTTCCAGCCACCAGCTCAAATTCGCAGGCCAGGACGGCAATTTGCCTCCTGGCTTTTTTTGTTTGGAGAGGTGCGTGGGAACAGGTGGGAAAATCAGGGCACTTTCCCTTTTCCCGCGGACTCATGTTGGGAGTGATACAAGCCGAGGGACGCCTGTCTATCAACTCACCTTGCATCGGGCCCTCCTATGAGGTTTGACTCTGGGCGATGCGCATGGTGTCTCTTCAGCGGCAGACTCGTGCTACGTTTCTGTGGCGTGCGATGTTAAGTACAGCAGGATGCGGGCCGAGGGGTATAATGGCGGTACCAGCGTGCCCGCAGCAAATTAACTAGGGGCGGGCGGCGCGGTGTTTATCTTAGGGCCGGGGATGGCAGTCCTCGGCCCTACTTGTTTTCGGAAGCCTTTTCGCTGGCCTCCTTCCGAGCCTCCCGTACGTGCGCATTCTCCCTCTTCTTGCGGAGCCTGAGTATCTTCTCGCAGGTTTCCAGAAGGAAGCCTGCGACGGTCGCAACCGCCGCGAGGGCGTTGAGGATTTGTGTGACCAAGGCGAACACCCCCAATCTCTTGGAAGCGCCGCCCGCAGCCGGGACACCGCTGGCACCGCACTCGATTCTACAGGGCTTGCGGTGCGGGCCAGACGGGGCATGGTTTTTTAGAGCACATCCGCTAAAACTCTAATATTGAACTGTTATTAATGGATAACTTATAAACTATTTTAATACTATATTAAGTTAATAAAATTAAAAAGTTGTACAGATCGCAACAGGACTCCCGGGTGACTTCGGGTACGATGACGCCATGCGCGAAGCCTGTCCACGGCGGGCTGGCCATGTTGAGCCACTCGCCGGTCAGTCCGACGTCCACGTCACCGAGTATGCCTGTGTCACCGGTTTTCAGCGCTCGCGTCCCATGCTCGAGATCGCGCGATGCCCGGGGCTTTGGGCCGTGCTGGTGCGTGGCTTTTGTATACTAGGAGGCAAGGAAAGGTGGGCGCCACCCTGTTTGGGCGGCATCCCCCTGCGCATGTCTGGCTTGCGGGGCAAAACGCTCGAGAGGAGCCGCTTGGCTTTGGACGCTGATTCTGATCGCATGCGAGCACCTGTCCCTGACGCTGGCTCCGCACGAGCACGCCTGACCATCCCCCCGTCCGTGGATCCCGCTGCTATTACGGGCCCGGGCGACAGCCTGCTCCGCGTCATCGAGGCTCGCGTCGGTGCCGACGTTACCGTGCGTGGTGATGCCATCGCCATCGCGGGCGCTCCGGCGCAGGTCCAGATGCTCACGAGCCTGTTTACCGACCTCATCGCGCGTGCTCAGGCTGGCGAGCATCCCGACGAGGCTGACGTCGAGGCCGGTATCGCCCTGCTGTGGGAGAATGCCTACGCTCCCTCCTCGCTGCGTGACGACATCTTGCTCACGTATCGGGGTCACGCCATCCGTCCCAAGACAGCTGGTCAGAAGCGCTATGTCGACACCATCCGTACCCACACGGTGACGTTCGGCCTTGGTCCTGCGGGTACGGGTAAGACATATCTCGCCATGGCGATGGCCGTCGCTGCGCTCAGGCGCAAGGAGGTCGGCCGCATTGTGCTGACGCGGCCCGTCGTCGAGGCGGGGGAGAGCCTGGGCTTCCTGCCGGGCACGCTCGAGGAAAAGATCGACCCCTACATCCGCCCGCTGTATGACGCGCTGTTCGACATGATGGATGTTGATCGCGGCAGGGAACTCATGGAGTCGGGCGTTATCGAAATCGCGCCGCTTGCATTCATGCGCGGCCGCACGCTCAACGACGCATTCGTCATCCTGGACGAGGCCCAGAACACGACGGCCGAGCAGATGAAGATGTTTCTGACGCGTCTGGGCTTCGGCAGCCGTTTCGTCATCACCGGCGACCTCACGCAGGTTGACGTGCCGCTCGGCCGCTCGTCGCTCGCCGGCGCGCGCACCATACTCGAAGGGCTCGACGACGTCGCCTTCGTGGATCTCGGCACCTCCGACGTCGTGCGCCACAGCCTTGTGGCGAAGATCGTGGCGGCATACGATGCGGCGGCGGAGCGCGAAGAGCTTGCGTCGCAGGCTCGGAAGGGGGCATCCCATGCGTGTTGAGATCGATGACGAGGTCGGGCAGGGCGTCCTGAGCGCCGAGGAGATCGAGCAGCTCGTGGCGCACGTCCTGGGCGGGGAGGGCGCCCCCGAGGACACGGAAGTCTCCGTGAGCTTCGTGACGCGCGAACGCATCCACGAACTCAACCGCGACTACCGCGGCATCGACCGCCCGACGGACGTGCTGTCGTTCAACATCGACGACCCGAATGACTACGATGACGACGAGGACGGCGTGTGGGACTTTCCCGAGGAGCCCCTCTCCGAGGAGGACCCCGAGGCGCTCGGTGACGTCGACGTCGAGGACGTTCTCATGCTCGGCGATGTCATCCTGTGCCCGGACATCGTCGTGGAGCAGGCGCCGGGCTTCGGCAGCTCGCCGGCGGACGAGATGCGCCTGTTGCTGACCCATGGCTGCCTACACCTGATGGGCTACGACCACGAGGAGCCTGACGAGGCGGAGGAGATGGAGGCGCTCGAGCGGCGCTACCTCGCTGACTTTGCCGATGCTCCGGCTGACGAGCTCAACGTGGGCCCGACGGTTGACCACGCTGCCGAGGGGAGCGCTGCCTGGCAGGGCAGGGGAGCCGCCACTCGCCCCGAGGGGAATGACGCGCGATGATGCCCGGGGGAAGGCACCCGGGGTTTCTGGAGTCGTTCGGCTACGCGCTGCAGGGCATCGGCGCTATCCTGCGGCGTGAGCGCAACGTCAAGGTGATGCTCGCCGTGGGCGTCCTGGCGGTCGTTGCGGGCTTTGTCCTGCGCATTGATGCGCTGAGCTGGGTGTTTGTCATCCTGATGATCGGACTTGTCCTGGCGGGCGAGATGATGAACACCGCTATTGAGGCCGTCGTAGACCTTGCGTCGCCTGACATCCACCCGCTCGCCAAGCTCGCTAAAGACGTTGCCGCTGGCGCCATGCTCGTGCTGAGCATTGCTGTGGCAATCGGCGGGCTTATCGTGTATGGACGTGCGGCGCTGGCTCTTTTCGGGTAAGCTGGGCCCACTTCAAGCCGGCCGGCTGCGGACGACCCCTGCGGAGCCGCACCGGGTTCGATGACCTGGGAGTGCGATGCGCTCCCTGCGGAAAGGATTCCCATGAGCGACACCCCCATGAACGCCGCTGACCTGGACGAGGAGCTGCCCTCCGACGAGCTTTCCATCGACGAGGAGGGCTATCTCGACGACCTGGCTGCTCACGGCGACGACCTCGAGGACGAGGACGACTCCGAGGAGGACGGGGACTTCGATCTCGACGCGGCGTTTGACCCCGAGCTGTTCGAGGAAGAGGACGAGGACGCCTACGACGACGATGAGGATGATGACTTCGCTGCTCAGCCCGGCGCCGATGGCCAGCCTGCGTTCCACAGCGGCTTTGTCGCGCTTGTCGGCCGCCCCAACGCCGGCAAGTCGACGCTCATAAACGCCATCATCGGCGAGAAGGTGCTCATCACGTCGCCGACGGCCCAGACGACGCGCAACCGCATCAGCGCGATCTACAACGCACCCGGCATGCAGATGGTACTCGTCGACACTCCCGGCCTGCACAAGCCCGTCGACGCCCTCGGCGAGGAGCTCAACATCTCTGCGCTCAACGCGCTGAAAGACGTCGATGTCGCCGCCATGATCGTCGACGGTTCGGCGCCGGCTGGCCGTGGTGACGAGTGGGTCGCCCAGCACGTGGCCACGTCCAATGCGTTCAAGGTGCTTGTCATCTCCAAGGCCGATCTCATCGAGCAGGACGCCGCGCGCACGCAGCTCGAGCGCATGGAGCAGTTCTGTCACTTCGACGACGTCATCGTGTTGTCGGCCAAGGAGGACTTCAACGTTGACGCGTTCGTGAGCCTTGTGGCGCGCCACCTGCCCGAGGGGCCGCAGTGGTTCCCGGAGGACATGCAGACCGACCAGCCCATCGAGGTCATGATCGCCGAGATGATTCGCGAGAAGGTGCTGCTCAACACCCGCGACGAGGTACCGCACTCTGTCGGTGTGATGGTGGACTCGACGTCGTACGACGAGAAGGCTGACCTGTCGAAGATCTACGCGACCATCTACGTGGAGCGTGACGGCCAGCGCGGCATCATCGTGGGCGCCGGCGGCTCCATGATCAAGCGCATCGGGTCAAGCGCCCGTCACGATCTTGAGCGCCTGCTGGGCAACAAGGTGTTCCTCAAGTTGAACGTCAAGGTGAAGCAGAACTGGCGCACGGACGCCTCGCAGATCCGTCGCTTTGGCTACGGCGAGGGCGCATAGGCTTTCTTCTAGGGGTGGCGGGCGATCGCGACACCTCATCTGTGGCGTCGGGCTGGGGCTTACGTACCCTGTGTACGCTATGCCCCGGCCCGCCCTGCATCTGGGACGCTGTGGCGCCTGCCATGTAGGCAAGGGGATCTCCTATGGCGGGCGAGTTGTCATACCGTGCGCACGGAGTTGTCCTGCGACGGACGAAGCTGGGCGAGACGGATCTTGTGCTCACGCTGCTGACTGACGGCTCGACGCAGGTGCGCGCCGTCGCGAAGGGCGCGCGCAAGCCCGGTGCCAAGCTTGCGGGCGTTGCGGGGCTGGGCAACGAGGTCGACCTGCTGCTGCGTCGCGGGCGCTCGCTCGACATCGTGACGGAGGGCACGCTCGTCGTGTCGCGTGCCGGCGTTGCTGCCGAGCTCGAGCGCGAGACCGTCATGGAGCTCATCTTGGAGGTCGCCTGCGAGCTGACCGTCGAGGGGGAGCACCCCGTGCGGATGCTGCCGCTCACGACGACGGCGCTCGACGCGCTGGGCGCATGCCGCGTGACGCTGCTGCCGCTGCTTGCCAGCGCCTACGTGCTCAAAGCCGTCGCGATGCAGGGCTACCGGCCGGTGCTCTCGACGTGCGTGGGCTGCGGCGAGCCGGTCGAGCTGCGCGCGGGCGAGCGGGCGTGCCTCTCGCTTGCGGACGGCGGCGTGCTGTGCGAGGCGTGCGCCCAGGCGGCGGGGCTTTCCGCGAATGCAGACGCGGGCGTGCTTGGCTGGGCCGACGCCCTCGTGGGCATGCGCTTCTCTGAGCTGATCTCTCTGGCGGTTTTTGGGGACGCGGGTGCCTCCGAGGCGCAGACGGGCCTGGCTGTGCTGGCGTTCTGCCGCGATTGGCTCGGACATTTTCCGGGCATTCGCCCTCGTGCCCTCGACTTTGCGCTGTCGCTCGGGACGTTTGGACCGTCAGAGGGGTAGAAGCTGCCCGAAAGACGGGAAAGTGCGCTTCTCTTGGGTGCTGTGCGTATGGATTTGCCAGAAGTGCGCGATTCTTTGGGGACACCGTGCCCGCTGTGGGCTCAGGTTGTCTTCAGGGCCATCAAAACTGCAGGTAAAACGCAATAGAGATGCTAGGAAAACTACCAAAACGGTACTGACTGCGCCGAAAAGCCGCGCACTTCTGCCGAAAACGAACGGCGCGCCTCCAAGAGACGCGCACTTTCCCCATTTTTGTGCCGTGACGCCTGCGTGAGATCGCACTTGGCCGCAGCGCCCTATGCCCCGCCCTCCTCGCGCGCGAGCTCGTCGATGAGGTCGAGCAGGCCCTGGCGGTTGCGCACGCCCGCTTTCTGGTAGATGTGGCGCATGTGCGTGCCTACCGTTCCCTGCGAGATGTGGAGCTCCTCCTGGATGCGGGCGATCGTGCGGCCTCGGATGATGAGCGGCAGCACGTCTGCCTCGCGCGGCGTCAGCTCGAATCGCTCGGCCAGCACTGCGGAGATCTCTTCTATGGAAGCCTGCTGGTCGCTTGCGGATGGTGTCCTGGCGACCCCTGCCAGCGCGGCGCTCACTCCTGCTGGGCACGTCGACCACACGGCGCCTGCCCGTGCGCACGAGCCGTCCATCGCGGAAGCGCACACGCCTGCTGCCCCGTCGTCTGTGCCTGCCGGGCACCCCGCAGCTCCAGGGCAACCCGCTGCGCCTGCGATCTCGACCATCCCCGCATGCGCCGCCTTGCCTGCACGCCCAAAGGCGCATGCCGACCCCTCTGCGGCGCCTCCGACGCGCACACCCCAGCCAAAGGCGCGGCCGGGCTGCTCTTCGTCATCGGTCATCTCGCCCAGGCTTGTCTCGACGAGATCTTTCTCCGTAAACAGGAAGAGGTACGACACAGCCACCACAACGGTGAGCACCACGGCGATGATCGAGAGGTCGATCGAGGTCCGCAGGGCGTCGGTCAACAGGTGCGACAAGCCGTTGCCGCTAATCTCGCCGAGATAGAGCGCAAAGAACGCCAGACCGAACGTTTTCGTGGCCGGCCGGTCGAAGTAGTTGCTCACGTCGATACACACGACACACAACAGGATCGTGAAGCTGATGTATGCGCCGAGCATCACGGCATATGCCATTGTGTCCGTGTGGGCCATGAACGGCACGAGCTGGCATCCCACCACCAGCAGCAGCGCCACGATGCGATAGGCGTACGTCACGAACTCGTGGCGGCTGCGTAGCCCGACGAGCAGGAGCAGCAGAGCGACCGCGGCACAGCCCAACGCAAGGAAGGCGGCGTAGTGCTCGGGTACGGCGAGGAACCGATAGCCCGAGAGCACGTCGGAGAAGCCCGACACGACGCCCACGGCTGCGCAGCCCGCCATGCCGCGCGCGAACAGGCGCCGGGTGCGCCGCTGCAGCTGGTGCGGCCTCGAGGGGTGCGGCCGAGCGGGTCGCGAGAACGTGCAGCGCCGCAGCAGCACGGCGCTGGCGAGCGCCCCCGCCACGACGACGCCGCAGGCGAGCCACGTCGGCGCCACTGTCGAGAGCGCGACGCACAGCAACGCCGCGCCCGCCCACGCCGAGCTCATCTCGATGAGGGCCACGCGTGTGCCCACGTCAGCATAGAGGCGCCCCCAGCCCAGGAACAGCAGGCCGGAGCCAATGCCGGTGCCCAGGCTGCTCAGCGCCACGAGCGCCCGCCCCGATGTCGTTGCCGCGTTGGAGAGACACAGCAGCGCAGTGGCACTGGAGAACACGATGCCGGAGATCAAGATGCAGCGCCGGGAGAGCACCCACTTGTCGGCACGCCGCTCGATCAGCGGGAATATGAGGATCGTGCACGCGAGCACGATGAGCGAGAGCAGCGTGTTGATGTAGAGGGCGCTGCGAAAGTCGGGCGTCGCCCGGTAGAGGAAGTCGTTGTAGAACGCCGAGAGCAGCCAGGCGTAGTAGAGCAGATATCCGACGACGCGCAGCGGTGCAAACGAGCCGCGCTCGCCCTCCCGCGTCGCCAGCGCATCGCGCTCGCCCAAAGCACCCATTTCTGCCCCCATATCTCCCCGCGTCTGATTCGACGCCCCCTGTCTAGGGCGGAGCGCGGCGCGGATATGCCGCCGTACCAGGCCGCCCGAGACTTTCACAGGATACCTTTTCTCGTGCGCTTCGCCCTCACGCTCTTGGGGCTATCCCTCAGATGCAGCATATGAGATGGGGTCTGCGGCACTCCGACGCAGGCTCCGAGTTTGACTCTGAAATGACCCCCGGGCCTCAGGGTGACGCAGAGAACTTGGCGATTTCTCGGCAACGTTGCGCTTCATAAAACGCCATCTACCAGCAGAAATGACGTCAATGTCATAAGAATTATGATGCGTGCTCGCGCCTTGCTCCCAAAGTCATAACTCCACGCGATGTGCCCGCCACCTCTCCTCGGCACAATGATTGGCGTCATGCGGTGCGTGTCTGTGCGTATGCACGGGCCTGGCACTTTCGTCCGGCACGCGACGCGCTACCCCGCAGGCACGTACGCAATCAGGAGAGGGATCCGAGGAGCAAAGAAGAGAGGAGAGGGAATGGGAGCACTGAACCTCACGCGCCGCGACTTCGTCAAGGCCGCTGCGGTCACCGCCGCCACCGTCGCGTTTGCGTCTTCGAACGCTGCGCAGGCGTTGGAGGAGGCTGTCAAGGCCGACACCGCGTGCACCATCATGGGGACTGACACCCTTGCGGTGAAGACCTGCTGCCGCGGCTGCGGCAAGATGGAATGCGGCGTGAAAGTGATCGTCAAGGACGGTCGCGCCATCCGCGTGGAGGGCGATGAGGGCGCCTACCAGTCGATGGGCAACTGCTGCACGAAGTCGCAGGCCTCCATCCAGGCCGCCTACCACCCCGATCGCCTGCACTACCCGATGAAGCGCACGAACCCCAAGGGTGACAACGACCCGGGCTGGGTGCGCATCAGCTGGGACGAGGCCATGGATACCGTGGCCACGAAGATGCAGGAGGTCATCGACAAGTACGGCGGCGAGGCCATCGCGCTGGAGGTCGGCACGTCGCGCATCTGGTGCATGCACTCCGAGTCGTGCCTGAAGATCCTGTTCAACACGCCGAATAACCTCGAGGCCTGGCAGATCTGCAAGGGCCCGCGCCACTTCGCTACCGAGATGGTGTCGACGTTCTCCATGAGCTGGATGGAGACTATCGCCCGCCCGAAGGTGTACGTGCAGTGGGGCGGCGCCTCGGAGCTGTCGAACTACGACGACTCCTGCCGCACGACCGTCGACGTCGCCACGCGTGCCGACGTGCACATCTCCGTCGACCCGCGCATGGCCAACATGGGCAAGGAGGCCGACTACTGGCAGCACCTGCGCACCGGCACCGACGGCGCCCTGGCCCTGTCCTGGACGAACGTCATCATCGAGAACAAGCTCTACGACGATCTGTACACGAAGAAGTGGACGAACGCCCCGTTCCTCGTGTGCGAGGACATCGAGCCGAGCGGCTTCCCGGTGCAGAAGAACGACGGCTCGTACTACGACCTCAAGACGCGCCTGCTCAAGGAGTCCGACGTCGTCGAGGGCGGCAGCCCCTACAAGTTCCTCGTCCACGACGCGAACTGGGAGAAGCTGGCTGCTGAGGGCATCGAGCACCAGTATGGCGAGTTCACCTGGTTCAACGCTGACCAGGAGGCCGTCATCGACAACACGGGCGGCTTCTGGGAGGGCGAGAACTACGACTCCATGAAGGCGCGCGAGGGCAAGGAGGCCAACCAGGCCAACTGCCTCAAGGGCTACATCCAGGGCCACGTGCCGGATCTGATGCCGTTCGACCCGGGCATCGACCCCGATCTCTACGGCGAGTTCGAGATCGAGCTCAAGGACGGCAAGAAGCACAAGGTGCGCCCGGTCTGGGAGTACTACCGCGAGCGCGCGGCGGAGTACGAGCCCGAGAAGGCCGCCGAGATCACCGGCATCCCTGCCGAGGAGATCATCGGCGCCGCGACGGCCTACGCCACGCGCATCGACCCGTCCACGGGCTACGGCAACGGTGGCATCCAGTACATGCTCGCCATCGAGCACGCGTGCAACGCCGTGCAGAACAGCCGCATCCTGGACAACATCACCGGCATCACCGGCAACATCGACACCCCTGGCGGCAACCGTTCCACGACGATCGTCCCGATCGACGGCGACCTGCAGGGCTTCTCGGCCTGGGTCCCCGGCGCCTCTCAGCCGGCCCCCGAGGTCAACGAGAAGCAGCTCGGCCGCGAGCAGTTCCCGCTGCTGGGCTGGTGGGGCAACTGGGCCGACATGAACGTCACGTTCACGGCCATGCTGACCGGCGAGCCCTACCCGGTGCGCGCCCTGTGGAACGAGTCGGGCAACTTCATGTGCGCCTGCAACTCCACGTACGCCTGGGACGCCCTGAACTCGCTCGACTTCTACGTCGACCTGAACCTGTGGCACACGCCCTCCACGGACGCCGCCGACATCATCCTGCCCGTCGCTCACTGGATCGAGCTCTCCTCGCCGCGCGCGTCGCAGGGTTCGGCCGGCGCCATGGGCGCGACGGTCAAGTGCGTCGAGCCGCCTGCCGAGGCCAAGTACGACCCCGAGATCGTCATGATGATGTACAAGAAGATGGGCGTGCCCTGGAACAACGAAGAGGGCAACGAGTGGCCGGACATCAACTGGCAGCTCACCGACTCCATCAAGCTGCTCTCCGACGACGAGTACGTCAAGCAGTACTGGCACGTCGAGAACGGCGTCGCGACCGTCGAGCAGAAGGGCAAGCTCCTCGCCGACATCACGCCGAAGTACGAGTCCTGGAACGACTACGTGCACGACTTCCAGGAGCACGGCTGGTGGCAGGCCAAGGAGATCGAGCCCGAGATGTGGGGCACGTACCGCCGCTACCAGACCGGTGGCTTCCGTGGCCGTGACAAGCTCTGGGCGCGTCTCGACTACACCGCTGGCCCCGGCATCGCCGACTGGAAGCCCGGCTTCTTCACGCCGACGATGAAGCAGGAGATCTGGTCCACGGTCATGGAGTCGTTCATGCCCGATCGCCCCGAGCAGATCCTGCCCTATTGGGAGGAGCCGCCGCACGGCCCCGTCGCCGACCCGGAGCGCACGAAGGAGTACCCGCTGCAGTGCACGACCGGCCGCCGCATCCCGGTGTACTTCCACTCCGCGCATCGTCAGCTGCCGTGGTGCCGCGAGCTGTGGCCCGTCCCCCGCGTCGAGATCAACCCCATCACCGCTGCCAAGTACGGCATCGAGCAGGGTGACTGGGTCTGGATCGAGACGCCCGAGGGCAAGATCCGCGAGGTTGCCGACCTGTACTACGGCGTCGACCAGAACACGATCAACTGCGAGCACACGTGGTGGTACCCCGAAATTCAGGAGTCGGGCCACGGCTTCCAGCTGTCGCAGGTCAACTGCCTCATCGACCGCAACGCCCAGGACCCGATCTCCGGCACGTCCAACCTGCGTGCCTACGCGGTCAAGATCTACAAGGCCACGCCGGAGAACAGCCCGTTTGGCAACCCCTGCCCGTGCGACAGCAAGGGCAACGAGATCATCCACGATGCGAGCGACCCGCGCCTGAAGGCGTGGCTGCCCACCTATGAGGGGAGGGAGTAAGCAATGCAGTACTCGATCATCACTGACCTGAACCGCTGCGTGGGCTGCCTGGCCTGCAGCGTCGCCTGCAAGGGCCTCAACGACGTACCGATCGGCAAGTTCTGGAACCGCGTCATGCGCGTGGGGCCGAACCCCGAGTTCGAGGGTGCGGACTACCCCGACGTGTACATGTACTTCCTGCCGCTGACCTGCCAGCACTGCGCCGACGCCCCCTGCGTCAGCGTGTGCCCCACCGGCGCGTCGTTCAAGGACGTCGACGGCACGGTGCAGGTCGACAAGGAGACGTGCATCGGCTGCGGCGCCTGCCTGGACGCCTGCCCCTACAGCGTGCGCTATCTCAACGAGGAGACGTCCGTTGCCGAGAAGTGCACGATGTGCCAGCAGGCGCTCAGCGAGGACGCCAACATGGTCCCGCAGTGCGTCTCCCAGTGCGGCGGCAACGCCCGCTGGTTCGGTGACCTGGACGAGGGCTATGAGTCGTTCGTCGGTGCTCACGAGACCGACGGCGAGAAGACGGGCGAGCGTCGCCACATGATGGACTTCATCGAGCCCTTTACCGAGGACGACGTCTATCGCCTGCCTGACGCCGGCAACGGCCCGCAGATGCTCTACATCCTGCGCGGCCACAAGTGGTACGGCAACGAGGGCGACCACGTTCAGGACATGAGCCAGAGCACCGGCAAGGCCGGCAGCAACTCCGCCGCCCCGGCCGACAAGGAGTAGATCATGACCGCGTCATGGCCCCTCATCGCGTACACCCTGTGCAGCGTTATCGCCTGCGGCACCCTCGGGGTGCAAGGCGTGCTCGCCTTGGGGGGCCGTGGCGCGCGGATCCAGACGCCCGGCGCGCTGCTCGCGCTGGTGTTCGCGGTGCTCGCCGCCGTGTTCGCCTGCCTGCGCGTCGGACGCCTCGACCGCGTGTTCAACGTGTTCGGCCACCCCGCCTCGCCTGTCGCCCAGACGTTCATCGCCATCCTGGCGCTCATCGTCGTCTCGCTCGTCTACCTCGTTGCGCTGCGTCGCGCCGAGGAGGAGGGCGAGGTTCCGCTCCCCGTTGCCGCGCTGGGCGTGCTCGCGTCGCTGTTCGGCGTGTACGCCGTTGCGGCCGGCGACGTGGCGACCTCGGGGATCGCGGCCAAGACGGCCCTGGCCGTCGCCCTCGTCGCCGGCTCGGCGGCGCTCGTCGGCACGCTGGCGTGCCGAGCGTTGCTGGCGGTGCGCGAAAGGGAGGCGGCCGCGGGCGGTCTCGGCGTCGCCACCGTCGCGTGCGGCCTTGCGTCCGGCGTTGCCACGGTTGCGTTCTCCCTGGTTGCGCCCACGATGGTTCGCAAGGCTGTGTCGATCACGACGTCGACGTACGGTTTCGAGTCGGCCCACCCCACGCAGGCCACGGGCAGCCAGGCTGCCGCGAGCGCGGCCTCGGGCGCCATGGGCGACCCGCTGTTCTGGGTTGTTGTCGTGGCCGTGGGCATCGTCATCCCGCTTGTCGTCGCGTTGCTGACGCGCAAGCGCTCCGGTGTCCTGACGGGCGTGCTGTGCGGCGCCGCCGCGCTGTGTGTGCTCGTGGGGCTGGCCTATGCGATGGATCAGTTCATGTTCACGAGTTCGGTCACGCGCCTATTCGGCTAGGCGCGTGCGGTACGAAGGTTTTCAAGGCCGTCGGGCGTAACCCCATTGCGTCCGACGGCCGCGAAAGCCCCTGGTGAGGCGGAGGTGCGCAAGGCGCCCCCGAGCCGAGTGTCACCGCGTCTCACCAGGGGCTTTCGCCGCAGGCGAGAGGAGAGCGGCTTGTTGAGAGCCGCTCTGGCGCCTGCTCCCGTGCCCAAGGAGAGGATGTTCTTCCATGACTGTCCCTGCTATCGAGACGGCCGCACCGCGTGTACGCACGAGCCTCGGCGTTCTCGAGGCGCTGACGGGCCCCGGCATCACCGTGCACCAGGGCCGCTGCGTCGAGGTGCGCAACCGCCACACGACGTGCCGCCTGTGCGCCGATGCCTGCACGTCGGGTGCCATCTCGTTCGATGGCGGCTGCCTGGCCGTCGACGCCTCGCGCTGCATTGCGTGCGGCACGTGCGCGACCGTGTGCCCCACGTGCGCCATCGAGTCCACCGATCCCACCGACGACGAGCTGCTGGCCGGCTGCGTCGCCGCCGCGCAGGCCAACGAGGGCCGTGCGACGATCGCGTGCGCCCGCACGCTCGTCGACGTGTCCGATCGATACGATCCCGATCGCGTCGCGTGCGTGACCTGCCTCGGGCGCGTCGACGAGAGCCTGCTTGCCGGGCTCGCCGCCGCAGGCGTCGCGGGCGTGACGCTCGTGGGTGCCGGCTGCGATGCCTGCGAGCACGCACGCGGCCGCGAGGTGTGCGACGAGGTTGTCGCGAGCGCCGATGCCCTGCTGCGGACGTGGGGACGCGAGCTTCCGGTGAGCTTCGCCGAGGAGCTGCCTGCCGACGCCCTGCTCGCTGAAGACGCGTGCGGTGCGGGCGTGTTCGACCCGCGACGCGCCGGCGTCATGAGGAGGGCGCGCGCCGCCGAGCTGGGCGTGCGCGCCGCGATGGCTGAGCGCGAGCCCGCCGCCGACGAGGCCTCGCAGGCTGCCGACGCCTCTGCAGAGAAGCCCGTCCCCGCGTCGGCCGTCCTGAAGGTCGGCCGCGACGGCACGCTGCCCCATCACGTTCCCACGCGCCGCGGACGTCTGCTCGAGGCCCTCGCCGGCATCGGCGAGCCGGCCGAGGAGCCCGTCGCCACGCGCCTGTGGGCGAGCGTGTTCATCGACACGGAGCGCTGCGGCTCCTGCCGTCTGTGCGCCGTGTTCTGTCCCACGGGCGCCTTGCGCAAGTTCGACGACCGGCGCACGGCGACGTTCGGCGTCGAGCATGAGCCGGGCAAGTGCGTCAAGTGCCACTGCTGCGAGGACGTCTGTCCCGAGCGGGCCATCACGATCGTCGACGAGGTGTACCCCTCCGACCTGTCGAGCGGCCATACGGAGCGCTTCGAGATGCGCCCGCGCGACATAGAGCCCGGCCGGCCCGATGCCGTCGTGAAGCGCATGCGCAACCTGCTCTCCGCCTCCCAGTACGTCAACTTCGCGTAGCGGGCGGTTGTCCCACCGCGAGCTTGTTATTCGACTCCCTCCCAGGGTCGCGCCGAGACGGGCGTTTTGCCTGCTCTCCTGACATCGCCTGCCTCGGCGCGGCCCCTCCCCACCTATCTGCCAATCGTGAAGGAGCGTGTCTCCATGAGCACCCCGAACACTATCGATCCCAACGCCTACGACCCGTCCGACGACCTCGTGCTCGAAGCGGAGTACGATCCGCTGGCTGCGCAGGACCCCGCATTCGACGCCGCGGCCGCCGAGGCAGGCGAGAGCCAGGAGGAGGCCTCCCGTCGCGCCGCCGTCGAGGCCGAGGAGGACTTCCTGCCGTATCTGGGTGACCCCGACGAGGATCACGCGCCCGAAGTCGTCGTGGACGAGAGGCCGGCCCTCGTGCGCACGGAGGAGCTGTTCGCGCGCATGAAGTCGCGCCGCCGCGTGCTGCTCGCCATCTTGCGCGCCTGCGATGAGCCGCAGGACCCTGCCGTGCTGACCGCGCTCGTCGACGATCTGCAGCGCCGCGACAGCTCCGTCTATGACGCGCCGGCCCTGTGCTCGCTGCTCGAGCGCTCCGGGGCTTTGGAGCGCCACCAGGAGCAGGCCTCCGAGCCGGCGACGGTCGTCGGCGAGGACGGCGTCGAGTATCTGCAGGCCTCTGAGCCTCCCGTCGTGCGCTGGGTGCGCACCGAGGCGGGCGCCGCGATGGTCGCCTCCGACCAGCCTGTGGAGCGTCTGCGCGCCAAGCTGGACACCGAAGCCCACTACAAGCCCATCTATCTGCGCGTCCTGCGCGCTTGCGCCGACGGTGACGGCAGGACGGCCAAGGAGCTCGGCGAGCTCGTCGACCATGACCCGCTCGTGCAAAAGCCCCGCATGTTCGCCGCCCACTTCTTCAACGTGCTTGGCGAGTGCGAGGCGCTGAGCTGGGACGGCACGTGGCGCACGACGGAGCTCGGCCTCTCCGTGATGGAAGAGCTCGAGCTGTCCGGCGTCGAGGACCAGGCAAACTAGGGAGACGATGACGATGACCACGAACACTGCCGCCACCACGCAGGCCCCCGCCGCCAACGAGACCTTGACGCTCGATGAGTTTGCGCAGGTCAACGAGAGGCGCGCAAGCGCGTATGCCTTCCTGAGCCGCCTGTTCTACAAGGAGGTCGACCAGGAGCTGCTCGACGAAATGCGTGCCATGCGCTTCCCAGCCAAGACGGGCAACGACCACTCCGACGAGGGCAACCGCCTCATCGCGGGCTATCTGAGCAACGTGTGGGAGGACACGCTGCGCGAGCTTGCCATCGATTATGTGCACTGCTTCATCGGCTCGGGCATGGACGCCTTCTCGGCCGCCTACCCGTACGAGTCGGTGTACACGAGCCCCAAGCGCCTCATGATGCAGGAGGCGCGCGACGAGGTGCTCGCCATCTATCGCAGCGAGGGCATGGACAAGGCCAAGGACTGGAAGGAGAGCGAAGACCACATCGGCGCCGAGACGGCGTTCATGGCGACGCTCGCCACCCGCACCGCCGAGGCCCTGCGCGCCGGCAACGAGGACGAGGCTGCTCGTCTGCTGCGCGTCCAGCGCAACTTCATGAACGACCACCTCTACGCGTGGAGCGGCATGATGACGGCTGACATGCGCGTGTTTGCGAGGACCGACTTCTACAAGGGCCTTGCCTCCTATGCCGATGGCCTGCTTGAGAGCGACCACGAGCTGCTCGCGTCTGTGCTCGGCGAGGAGGAGCCGACGGACGCGCAGTAGGGCGCCGGGAGGGGAGGGCGAGATGGCCAGCGAGAACGGGCGACCGCTCATCACGAGGCGCGACCTGTGCTGGGGCGTTGGCGGAGCCGTCGCCCTGCTCGCCCTGGGCGGCGCCAAGGTGGCTGGGGCCAAGCCGGTCGTGCGACCACCGGGCGGCCAGGACGAGGAGCGCGTGCTGTCGGCGTGCATCCGCTGTGAGAAGTGCTACGAGATCTGCCCGCACCGCGTCATCGCGCCGGCACACATCGAGGACGGCCTTGTGGGCATGCGCAGCCCGGTCATGGACTTCGACCGCGACTACTGCACGTTCTGCGACGAGGAGAACGGCGGCCGTCCGCTGTGCGTGCAGGTCTGCCCGACCGGCGCGCTGAAGCTCGACGATGGGGCTACGGCACGCAATACGTTCATTGGACTGGCGCGCATCACCGAGGAGCAGTGCCTGGCTTTTCGGGCGACGCGCTGCCGCATCTGCGTGGACGCGTGCCCCTACGAGGCGCTCGAGCTCGACGAGAACGCTCAGCCCTACGTCATCGAGGACAGGTGCAATGGCTGCGGCGCGTGCGAGAGCGTGTGCATCAGTCACAAGTCAGGCGCGTCGCGCAGCGGCTTCGAACGCCGCGCCATCTACGTTGACGTGCGAGCCGACGCCGGGACCGACCTGAGCCGGGGAGGTGAGCGGTCGTGAGCGAGGAGCGCGAGAGAGATGGGCGGGTGCCGGCTGGCATCGAGGTACCTGCAGCTGAGGATAGGTCGACGACCAGGACAGCCTCCAAGAAGGCCGCGGGCGGGCGACGTCGCAAGAAGAAGGCGAGCGGCGTGCAGACGCTGCGCAGCTGGCTGCCGTGGATCGTCATGGGAGTCGTGGCCGTTGGCTTCGTCACGACGTGGGGCATCGGCACGCTGAGCGGCCTGGGCTGGGGCGAGCTGACGGCTCTGTGCCCGCTGGGCGCCATCACGACGATGCTCGCGTCGAAGCTGCTCGTGCCCCGGGCGCTCATTTCGATCGCTATCGCCGTCGTGATCATCCTGCTGGTCGGCCGTGCGTTCTGCGGCTGGGTGTGCCCGGTGCCGGCTGTCGGCCGCCTGCGCGAGCTGTTCGCCAAAAAGCCAGCGCGAAAGAGGGCCGACGCGGCAAAGGCGTCCGGCGCGAGTGCGACGGCTGCGTGCGAGACGGACGGCGGCGCGCAGAAGGCCACCGGCCTGTCTGCGGTCGAGAGGCGCGCCATCAAGCGCCAGATGCGCGGCGGGTGCGCGGCTAAGGTACGCGAGCTGCGCGGAAGCCTCGACAGCCGGCACGTCGTGCTGGGCGGGGCGCTCGTCTCTGCGCTGGCCTTCGGCTTTCCGGTGTTTTGCCTCATCTGCCCGATCGGCCTGACGTTCGCGACGATCCTGCTCGTCATCCGCGCGTTTGGCATGGGCGACGTCAGCATCGCGCTGCTCGTCGTGCCGCTGATGCTCATCGCCGAGGTCGTGCTGTTCCGCAAGTGGTGCCATCGCATCTGCCCGGTCGGCGCGCTCATGAGCCTCATCGCACGGGCGAACCGCACGGCGCGCCCTGTCATCGACGACGCGAAGTGCATCGAGACGGCGAAGGGCAAGACGTGCGGCGCGTGTGCAAGGGCATGTGGCGAGGGCATCGACCTGCGCCATCTCGAGCTGGGATCGGAGCAGCTCAACGAATGCGTTCGCTGCCACAAGTGTGTCGAGGCCTGCCCGGCCCATGCCGTGAGCATGCCGCTGCTGGCGCGGAAGAACTCAAAAGGCGCCGCGACGCCACAGGCGCCTATTGCCGAGTAGCCTTGCCCGCTGGGGCGGACGCACGGCGCAAAACCAAGGTCTCGGGCCGAGGGGCGACCCGGCGAAATGGGCACAATGGGGAGGGTCGCTCCTCTGCCCGGGGCCTTGGATGCACGCGGCGCCATGCATTGTCGGGTGCTGCGCTTACGAAGAAATCTGTCTGCCGCTACCAGCCGGGGCACCCGGCGGGCCGGCCATTATTGAGGGGGAGTTTCGATGAGCGATGTGACCGAGAACGTGGAGGCGGCACTGCCTGTCGGCGCGACCGGCGCAGTTGCGCCCGCCGAGAGCCAGGTTTCCGCGGCCGGCCTGCCCACGGCCATCGAGCGTGCCTATGCCACCCCGGCTGCCGTGCGCGTCATCAGCGGCCCGGTCGGCACCGGCAAGACGCACGAGCTCGTTGAGGGCGTCCGTACCGCTCTGGAGGCGGGCGTCGAGCCCGCCGAGGTGCTCGTGCTCGCACCGCGCCGCACGGCGGCCGACGAGCTGGCTGCCCGCCTCACTGCCGCCTGCGGAGCCGTCGCTGCGGCCGTGCGCGTCACGACGCCGCTGCAGCTCGCGCTCGACGTCCTCGCTACGCCGCAGGCCCGCGAGGCAACCGGTCGCAGCGCCCATGTCCTGAGCGACGTCGAGAACACATTCTTCCTCGAGGACATGCGCGTGACGGGTCAGAAGCATCGCCGCCTGCGCGAGCTGCTCAAGTTCCTGCAGCGCGGCTGGTCGGAGATGCGCGACGACGAGCCCGGCTGGCTCATCACCGGCGAAGAGGTCGCTATCAACGACTTCGCCAAGGGCCGCCTCGCGCTGCTCGAGGCCCTGCACCCCGCCGAGGTCTCCGCCGCGTGCGTGCGCTACCTGCTGGGGAACGCCTCGGCGCTCGCCGCAGCGCGCATGAGCTGCGTATTTGTCGATGACGCCCGTGCGATGAGCCGCGCGAGCCAGGCGCTGGCGGCGCTGCTGGCAACCGACGAGCTCGTCCTGACGTGGGATCCCAACGCGTCGCTTGCCGGCGAGGAGCCCTATGGGTATGCCGAGGGGCTGGCCGATCTGCACGCTGCCCGCTCCGATGCCAGCGTGCTCGAGCTGGGAGAGAGCCACTGCGCCCGTGCCCTGTTCGAGGTCACGAGCAACGTGCTGCGCCAGGAGTGCCTTGAGACTCCCGTTGCCCCGAAGGCGTGCGCTTGCGACGAGACGGGCGAGCTGCGTGTCGTAGAGAGCCCAACGCTTGGTGACGAGCCGGCCTCCGTGGTCGAGCAGGTACGGGGACTTCTCGAGGCAGGGGTTTCTCCCGAGGACGTCTTTGTGGCAGCACCGAGCGACGCTTGGGTGCGTCGCATGGCGGGGACGCTGGAGGCGGCGGGCGTCGCGACGAGCGCCCTGTACGAGCGCCAGCGCGTCGGCGGCGACATCCGCGAGCTTGACAGGAGCGAGGGCGCACAGCTCTACGTGGCGCTCCAGCTCGCCGCCGATCCCGCAGGCGCTCTGGCGTGGCGCTGCTGGTGCGGCTTTGGCGACTACCTTGCGTGCTCGGCTGGCATGAACGAGCTGTATGCTCGCGCGGAGGCGAACGGTCGCGGCCTCGTTGCCGAGCTCGAGGCGTTGGCGTGCGGAATCGAGCGCGGCGCGGGGGCGACCCCCGTCGTCGGTGCCGAGCGTATCGCCGAGCGCTACCGTGCCGGTCGCGCGTTCCTGGACGCCGTCGATGGCCTGCGTGGCGAGCAGCTGCTCGGAGCGCTGGCCGCCGGCGTTGCCGGCCCAGATGCCGCCCCCGAGGCGATCGCTTCCGTTGAGGCTCCCGTGCGTGCGCTGCTCGGCGGCGTTGCTGCTGACGAGGACGCCTCCACCCTGTTCGCCCGCGCCGAGCGGGAGCTGCGCGCTCCCGGCTTTGCACCCGCCTGCGTCCGCGTCGCGCGTACGGCGGCGCTTGCTGGCCAGTCTCCGGCTGCTCTCGTGTTCGCCGGCATGGTGAACGGTCTCATTCCCTCGCACGCCTACTTCGATCTCACCGAGGCGCACGCCGACGAGCAGGCCCGCCTGCATCGCCGCCTCGTCGACGAGCTGTATCTCGTCAGTGGCAAGCCGACGCGCGCGTTGGTATGCTCCACGTTCGCGCACGCGGGCATCGTAGAGTCCGAGAAGCTTCGCCTCAAGACAGAGCGCGTCCGCCTGCGCGACGGCAAGCGCGTCTGCGATCTCGCGCCGAGCGTGTGCGTCTCATACCTGCGCGGCGAGTCTCTCGCCAAGCTGACCCTCTAGGATCCAGGAGGCATCCACCATGGCTCTTGCCACTGACCTGAAGCGCCTTATCAACGCCTCGCCCGAGCGTCCCGTGCCTGCGGCCGGCGACGTCGCCCGTCTTTCGTGGGCCCCCGGCCCCGACAGCGTCGCCGTCGACCTGGCGAGCGAGCAGGACGGCTCGGCACTGTTCACGGTCCACGTCCCCGCAGAGCTCGCCGCCTCGACGCTCAAGAGCGCGACGACGGCTCTCGTGCGGGGCATGGGCATCGACCCGACGCAGGCCGGCGCCGCAGCCGATGCCCGCGCCAAGATGGGCGACGAGGCTTTCGCCCGACAGCTCGGCCTCATGGTGCGCCAACCGCTGTTTGCTCTCGCCGTCATGCGCACGCAGGTGCTCCCGTTCCTCGCGCCTCAGCACGTGGGGCTCGATTTGCCTGTCGAGGGTGAGGAGTTCACGTTCCAAACGCGCTGCCTGCTGCGCCCCCGAGCCGAGCTGACGTCGTACGAGCCGGTCGAGGTGGCCGTGCCCGCAGACGAGAAGCAGCGCGACGCCCAGGCCGCCGAGCTGCTCGACCGCTGCGCCGACGCCCTGGCGACGCGCCTGACAGCCGAACCTCCCGCCGGTTACGTTGACCTGCTGCGCAACGAGATGGCCAACCGCTTCGCAGAGAATGTCGAGCGCGAGGGGACGAGTTGGGAGACGTACGTCGCCGCACCCGACTTCTCGATGGACGCCTTCAAGGCGCAGATGACCGAGGCGGCGCGTACGTCGCTGCGTCGCGGCATGGCTCTCGACGCGCTGGCCGCTCACCTCGGCGTCATGGTGGAGGAGTCCGACCTGCTCGCGGTGGCCGGTCAGGTGGCGGCGGGCTATGAACGCGTCGCGCTCGACGCCATGCTGCAGAGCGGCCAGCTGCCCCAGCTCTGCGAGGTCTCGCGGCGCGGCAAGGCACAGGAGTGGCTGCTCTCGACGGCAAAGGCCCCGACGGCGTAAGCTTGCTCCTCACGGGCGCGCCTGCCTGAGGCCCATGCCTGGGGCAGGTGCGCCGTCCTTGCAAGGCTCCCGCTCGTTCCCGTCCTCTCGCATGGAGGTGCCTGCCGTGATCCGGTTCACGCTGCCCGACTTCACGCTCGGCCTGAAGCGCAACCTGGTGTTTCTCAGCCTCATGCGCGAGTCTCCGCAGTTCTTCCTGCCGGATGTCTGCGTCTCCAGCGTATATGGCTGCTTCCCCGACTGCAAGCTCAACGGTGGACGGGCCTACATCCGGCAGCGCTATACGCCCGAGCAGATGGACGCGACGTTTTCCGCGCTCGACGAGTTCGGCGTCAAGGCACGTCTCACGCTCACGAATATGCTGGCGGGGGAGAACGAGCTGGCGGATCCCTACGTCAACGAGATGCTCGACGTGGCGCTGGCGCACAAGGCCGAGCTCATCGTGTATTCAGACGTCGTCGACGCTTACGTGCGGCGCCGCTGGGAACAGGCGGGCGTCCCCTGCGTGCGCGTGCTGTCGACGACACGCGAGATCCTGGACGCAGGCGAGCTCAACGAGGCGCTTGGGCGCTTCGAGTACGTGGTGCTTAACTACAACAAGAACAAGGACTGGGCGTTCTTGGCGCAGATCGAGCATCCCGAGAAGCTCGAGGTCATGGCAAACGAGCTGTGCAACCCGGGCTGCCCGCACCGCACGGAGCATTACCTGCACAACAGCAGGGACCAGCTGAACGGGACGATCACGGAGTTCCGTCGCTGCAACCTTGCGGGTCACGACTTCTGGCGCGAGGCCCCGAGCAGCCCGACCATTCTGACGAACGACGGCGTGTACGAGCTGAATCGCCGCTATGGGATTGAGTATTTCAAGCTCGTGGGCCGTGGGGTGAACTCCGCTGTGACGCTTGAGTCCTATCTCTACTACCTCGTGCGGCCCGAGCACCGCGCCGGCCTGCGCGGGGCCCTGTCTGGCCTGCTGGGCATGGGCGCTGACGCTTCCGAGGCCACGCGCTAGCTGGATCCTACGCCCTGGCGGCGCGCTCGAGCTCTTTGCGCGAGTGCACGGCGAACTTGCCGTACACGTGCTGCACATGCGTGTGCACCGTCGCGCCCGACACGCCCAGCTCGCTGGCGATGTCCGCCGGGTCGAGGTCGTCCATCAGAAGGATGAACACCTCTGCCTCGCGCGCGGTCAGGCCGTGCTTCACGATGACCTCGCTCCACCGCTCGCGCTTCTCACCTGACAGCCCGCGCAGCGGCGCCGGCTGCGCACCTGTCATCGGCAGCACCTTGGCGCCTGCTGCTGGCAGGCACACGATCGTTACGATGAGCATGAGAAAGCCGATGGTCATGGCGACCTTGGGCTTGTCGAGCGGCGTCCATTTCACGCCATGCACGATGGCCGTTGCCGCGATGATACCCGCGCACATCATCGCGCGCATGATGGCAAACGACCGCTCACCGGCCGCCCCGCGCTCGCGCATGGCACACACGTCGATGACCCACACCATGAGCTCGCTGACGAGCAGCGCCACGAACGTGAGCGACACGGCGATGTCGTCCAGGATGCCCATGTTGTTCTCAGGCAGGAACTCCAGCAGGATGGACAGCGCGATGATGGGCACGCAGACGCGACAGATGAGGTCGTAGCCCAGCGCCTTTGTCGTGGACTGCAGCAGCGCCGTCGCAAGCACGAATATGGCGAGGACGACGACGCTCTGGATCACGGCGACCCACAGCGGCATGCTCTGAGGCAGGTGGTCGTACTGCCCTGCGTTGTTGAGCAGCCAACCCCCCATCAGGAACAGGCCGAGCGTGATGGCCCCGTAGCGCCCGGCGTCCTCGGGGCGAAACGGCACGAGCGTCAGGTTCTTCTCGCTGCCCTTCGACAGGTCGGAGAACGGGATGCGGCTGTCGCTTGCCCTACCGAGCGCCAGCGTCACGAGCGGGGCGAGCGCGACGAGCGCGGCGACCCAGAGCTCGGTGAGGAAGCCTGCCACGATGGTGATGGTGGCAGTGACGATGAACGCTCCTGTGCAGGCGACGATGGCTCGAGCGGGGGAGAGCCGCTTGAGCAGACGCGATGCGCTTACGACGGCGCAGGCGTTCGAGAAGGCAGCAGACGCCGCCCCGATGCTGCCGACGACGAGCGTGGGCCAGAAGCCGTGCAGCTGTGAGTTGACGGCGAGTAGGACGCCGCCGATGACACCGATGATTGCGTGCGGCAGGCCGAAGCTCGAGAAGATGGCGCGCAGGGGGCTCTTCCCGTCGCCCTCGGATGACTTCTGCTCGCGCGAGGCTACGAGCGCATGCGCTACGAACGTCAACGCGCAGACGATGAAGTAGGCCACGATGATGGCCGGGCTATCGAACAGCGTTCGTCCCATACCAATGTCGAGAGGTGCGAGGAATAGCGGAACGTACGTCCACGTGAGCGAGATGCCGATGGAGACGGAGAACAGCGCGAGCCAGCGACCGCTCTTCGAAGTGAGGAGATCGCGCGTGTCGCGCAAGAGCGCGTCGAGTTTCACGGTTGGACGTCCCCTCTTCTTGCGGTGTTGCGCGCAACCCCATTCGGGTGCTCGCTTTTCAACTAGCCTCACTACCGTCTCAACAACGGGCTCATCTCTATCATAGCGTGTCGCATGCAAGCTCAACAACGCATGAGTTGACTCCGGGGCTTGATTTTCCCGACATCATCAAAACCGCAGGTAGATATCTCAACTTCTCAGGTGAGATGAGCCATTTCGTGCAATTCAACGCCCCAGCGGACGCGCTGTGGCCCGCCAATCCGTAAAGTTCGGTGTCGTTGCAAGGGACGCGCCTCGCCCCGGGCCCACACGACCCGCGAGCATCGTCTCTCGCCCCCGCGCCACCTGCGCCGTGCCCCGCGATCCCCCCGGACGCAGGGCGCATATATAAGCGGGCGGTGCGAGAGCGTGAGACGACAGGCGCCCACGACAAGGAAAAGGATGGTTTGGCAATGGCAACTGAACTGACGCGCAGGAACTTCATCGCCACGGGTGCGGCCGCTGCCGCCGGTGCCGCCGCTCTGGGCGTCGCTACCGCAAAGGCCGTCGAGGCCGGCCCCGACGCCAGCAAGCCCTGGGTGCCTGCCTGGGACGAGGAGTGCGACATCGTCGTCGCCGGCTACGGCGCCGCGGGCGTCACGGCTGCCATCACGTCCTGCGAGCAGGGCATGAAGACGATCGTCCTCGAGAAGAGCCCCATCGAGGACGGCGGCAACTTCGGCTGCTCCACGGGCAACATGCACGACACGTTCCGCTGCGACATCGACGAGTTCAAGACCAAGGCGAAGCGTATGTCGTTCTACTGCGTGCCAAACCCCGAGTGCATCGACGAGTGCATCGACTACATGTGCAACGACATGTACCCCTGGCTGACGGAGGACCTGGGCTTTACGTTCTTCGAGGGCACTCGTGCGGGCACCGATCGCCACGCCACCGATTCGGCCATCATGTTCTACATGAACCCGGAGGGCAAGCCGGGTGCCGGCAACGAGTTCTTTGCGGCGCTGTCCAAGATCGCCAAGGACAAGGGCGCTGACGTGCGCGTTGGCAGCCCCATCACCGGCCTGGTGCAGGACCCGCTGACGAAGGAGATCCTCGGCGTGCGCTACAGCACCGACGGCGGTGCGACGACGAAGACGATCAAGGCCAACCACGGCGTCATCATGTGCACGGGCGGCTTCGAGAACAGCAAGGTCAAGCAGGCCTGGTACAACCACGCCGGCATCTTCCAGCAGTGCTGGGGCACGCCGTACAACACGGGCGACGGCATCGATATCTGCTCCGAGGCCGGCGCCGCGATCTGGCACCTCGAGGGCTGCGAGTGGTCGGCCTGCGCCTACCGCCTGCCTTCCGAGGAGGTCGGCTGCGCTGTCTCCATGCCGGAGAAGGGCTATGACCCCTACACGCTGAGCTACTTCTGGGTGAACAAGTACGGCAAGCGCTTCATGAACGAGCAGACGACGATGAACCACAACATCGGCAAGACGCCGCTCACGGACTGGACGCACAACAAGGGCAACTACCCCAAGGCCGACGAGTACCCCAACCTGCCGTTCTGGATGGTGCTCGACCAGAACATGTTCGACAAGGTGCCGCTGTACCAGGGCACGGGCTACTGGGGCCTGCTCGACACGTACTGCGCCGTCCAGGGCCTGCAGCCCACGGAGGACTGGAACAACTACGCTATCGAGCAGGGCTGGCTCGTGAAGGCCGACACGCTCGAGGAGCTCGCTGCCAAGATGCAGGGCTACAACTCCGCCGAGGAGCTCGAGACCTGCGACGCCGAGGGTCTCGCCGCGACGTTCAAGAGCTACAACGACATGTGCAAGAAGGGCAAGGACGCTGACTTCGGCCGCTCCGCCGACTCGCTGCAGGCACTGTCCGAGGAGGGCCCGTACTACGCCATCGAGATGTGCTGCTCCTCGATCAACACGCAGGGCGGCCCTTGGCACGACGGCAAGAACCGCAGCCTGAACGCGAAGGGCGAGGTCATCCCGCGCCTCTACAACTGCGGTGAGTTCGGCTCGCTCAACGGCTTCGCCTACGTCATCGGCAACATCTGCGAGGCTCTGACGACCGGCCGCATCGCCGCCCTGGACGCCGCTGCCCTCGAGCCCCAGGCGTAAGCCCGGCGGCGGACTGAGCAGAGCGCAGAGAGGAGCGGATTGCATTGGCAACGTATGTTGACGGACTGTATACCGGCACCGCCCGCGGCATCGGCGGCAAGGTGAACGTCCAGGCCATCTTTGACGGTGGCCAGATGATCGACTTCCAGCTGACCCGTCTCTCCGAGACGAGCGGCATCGGCGCCGCGGCGGGCCCCATCGTGGCCCAGAACATCCTGGCTGCGGGCGGCACGGAGGGCGTGGACGCCATCAACGGCTCCACGGTCACGAGCAACGCCATCCTGCAGGCGGCCGACATGGCGCTCAAGGCGGCCGAGGGCGGCTACAACGACGGCGTGTTCTCGGGCACGGCGCGCGGCATCGGCGGGCGCGTCGACGTCGAGGCCACGTTCGAGGCCGGCAAGATGGTCGACTTCAAGACGACGCGCCTGGCGGAGACGAGCGGCATCGGCGCCGCGGCGGGCCCCATCCTCGTGCAGCAGATCAAGGAGGCCGGCACGACGGACGGTATCGACGGCATCACCGGCGCGACCGTGACGTGCAACGCCATCCTGGCGGCGGCCAACATGGCCATCGACAAGGCGAGCGGCGCGGCCTACCTGGAGGCCTACGAGGCCGAGCAGGCGGAGAAGGCCGAGAAGGAAGCCGCCGCCAGCGCGAAGGCTGACAAGGCGTCCAAGTAAGGTTTGCTTTCTAGGACGCTAGACGTGCAAGCGAGAGCCCCGCGGCCGAGTGCGACCGCGGGGCTCTTTCGTGCTGTGGGCGCGCTCAGGCCTGGACGGCAACCCCCCCCGCGTCGAATGCGGGCTGACTCGGATCTCGCAGTGGGAGCTTGAGGGTTTTCGCCCATAAAACGGCAGGTTACTTGAGGGTTTCGTCTGTTCCGGATGACAAAGAGAGCGGAGTCAGCCCACACTCGACGCCAGGGGAGCGGGGTATCCCAACCGGAGGGTCTACTCGAGCGTAAGAGTGCGTGTGGCGACGCGGGCGGTGAGGGCGGGGGAGTGCGAGACAAGTACGATGCCGATGCCCTCTGCGCGCGACTCCTCGAGCAGGACGTGCCAGATCTGCGCCTGCGTCACGGCGTCGAGCATCGTCGAGATCTCGTCGGCGATGAGATAGCGCGGGCCCACGGCCAGCGCGCGGGCGATGCAGAAGCGTTGCAGCTCGCCGCCGGACAGCTCGTGTGGGTAGCGCGCGAGCCACTTTGTCTGGATGCCGAGCTCGTCGAGCAGGCGTTGATGGCGCTCGTCCGCCGCGTTGCCCGCCGCATCGAGCTCGACGCCCGCCTCGGCAAGCGTCGCGCGCATGCGCATACGCGGGTCGATGGCGTGCTCGGGGTGCTGCCAGATCATCTGCACGGGGCAGATGCCTCGCTTGGGCAGCGGGGCGCCGTCTACGAGGATCTCACCCGAGCTCGGCCGCAGATAGCCGGCGAGCATCTGGCACAGCGTCGTCTTGCCAAAGCCCGAGGGCGCGCTCAGGGCGACGCGCTCGTCGGATGCTACGCGCAGCGAGAAGTCGCGGTAGAGAGGCTCTCGTCCCGGGTAGCCGAACGTGACGTTGCGCGCCTCTAGCATGGGAGGCCTCCGTTCTGGGATGCAGGCTGCTCGTCTACCGGGGATGTTCCCGCCTCGAAGTCGTGCTCGGGCAGGGCGTGCCACAGGGCGCGCGTGAACGGGTGGCGCAGCGTGTCGGGCGATGCGAAGCTGGCGACGTCCGTCTCCTCGATGACGGTGCCGTCGCGAAACACGGCCACGCGGTCGGCGACGCGCAGGGCGAGCTCGATGTCGTGCGTGATGAGCATGACGCCACCGCCCGCGTCGGCAAACGCCCGGAAGTCCGCCAGTGCTGCCAGCGCGAGATCGAGGTCGAGGCCCGGCGTCGGCTCGTCGGCGATGATGAGCCGGGGGTCGTCCATGAGCGCGCAGCACAGCAGAACGCGGCGTGCCATGCCGCCCGACAGTTCGAACGGGTAGAGCTCTGCGACGTCCTCTCCCAGGCCGTAGCGCGCGAACAGCTCGCGGCGCCGACGCTGCCGCTCCGCTTTCGAGAGTCGCCCGCGCCCCTGATGCCCGCCGGCGAAACCCTCCACCTGCTTGCCCACCTTCATGAGTGGGTCGAGGTTGGCGACGCTCTGCGGCACGAGCGAGATACCGTTGCCGCGCAGCGCCCGCAGGCCGGCGGCGTCCTGCTCGGCGCCGTCGAACCAGATGCGCCCGGCCACGATGGCGTTGGGCTCGAACAACCCCATGATGGCGTCAGCCAGCAGCGTCTTGCCCGAGCCCGATGCGCCCACAACCGCGATGATCTCGCCGGCGTGCACGGAGATGGACAGGTCGGAGATGACCTGTATCTCGCGCTGCCGAGCGCCGAGAAAGCCACGCGCGTCCGAGCTGCCGTCCGGCTGTGAAGTTCCCGCGCCTTCTTCGTACATGCGAAAGCCCACGCTGAGATGTTCGACCTGCAGCAGGTGATGCCCGCCGGGGTGGTGCGAGTCGCGCGCATGCGAATGGTGGTGGTGCTCGGCCTGTCCTGCGTGCGACGTCGCCTCGTGGGCGCGCGCTATTGGGTCGGTGAGCGTTCCCGCCATCTGTTCGGAGTCGCGTCCCTGTGCCGTGTCCATGTCGCCGAGCCTCCTATTCCTGGGCGCTGTGCGGGTCGACGAGGCGACGCAGGCTGGACCCGGCGACGTCAAAGAGCAGGACCGTGCCGATGAGCGCCAAGCCGGGGAACACGGCGAGCCACCACATGCCGGCCGACAGGTACGTCATGGACTCGCTGAGGATGATGCCGATGGCCGGCTGCTCGGGCGGCAGGCCGAATCCGAGGAACGTCAGCGAGGCCTCGTGCAGGATGGCGTGCGGGAACAGCAGGATGAGGCCGACGAGGTACTGGGGGAGCACGTAGGGCAGCATGTGGCGCAGCGCCAGCTGGACGCGGCTCGCGCCGAGCTTGCGCGCGGCCGCGACGAACGTGGACTGGCGGTACTGCAGGATCTCCGCGCGGACGACGCGTGTCAGGCTCGTCCAGTGCGTGAGCGCCACGCCGACCGTCACGCCCCAGAACCCCTTGCCGAGCGCAAACGAGATGAGGATGAGCAGGATGATGTGGGGCACGCCCATGACGAGGTCGATGAGCCACGTTACGACGGCGTCGGCCTTGCGTCCGCCCAGCGCTGCCGCGGCGCCGAGCAGCAGTGCGATGACGGACGAGACGCCAGCTGCGAGCAGGCCCACGAGCACGCTCGTCGACAGGCCCGCCAGCGTGCGCAGAAACATGTCGCGCCCCATCTGATCGGTGCCGAACGGGTGCGCAAGGCAGGGGGCGATGTTCTTGGCGGAGAAGTCCGTAGCCGTGGCAGCGTCGCTCGCGAGCAGGCCACCGATGACGACGGCGGCAAGCGCGACCATGGCGAGCGCAAACGTGATAGCCGTGAGCCGACGGTTCGAGAGGTGCCGGCGCCGGGGGGCGTGCAAAACGGGCAGGGCGAGCACCTCGCTGGGGCGTACGGCGCGCGTGGAATCGCTAGGCATGGGCCTGTACCCCCTCCGTCTGGTCGCCGCGGCGGATGCGCGGATCGACGACACCGTACAGCACGTTTGCGATGAGGTTGCCGCCGAACACGATGATGGCCGAGAACACGGCGATGCCTGCAAGCAGCGCGGCGTCTCCGCCCAGCCCCGCCGTCACGGCAGCCTGGCCCAGGCCGGGATAAGAGAACACCTGCTCGACGAGGACGGAGCCGCCGAATATCTCCGAGATGGACGCGAACTGGAGCGTCAGGGCCGGCAGCGCGATGTTGCGCAGGCCGTGGCGCCTCATGAGCTGGGCGTCCGTCAGCCCCCGCGACCTGGCGAACCGTGCGTAGTCGCTCTCGAGTGCGTCGATGGCCTTCTCGCGTGTGTGCAGCGCGATGTTGGCGACGCCGACGAGTGAGAGCGTTGCCGCAGGGAGCACCATGTGGTGCAGCGTGTCTGCCAGCGTGACCTCGGAGGCGCTGACGCCGATGGGCACGGAGAAGCCCAGCGGGAACCAGCCGAGCCACACGGCAAACACGATGAGCAGGACGAGTGCGAGCCAGAACGCCGGCGTCGAGGCGAGCACGAAGCAGTAGCCCTTTACGAACTTGTCGAACGCCCGGCCCCGATGGAGGGCCGCTCCGACGCCCAGGACAAAGCCCAGGGCGCCGGAGATGACCCACGCGCATCCCATGAGCAGCGCTGAGTTGAGCGCCTTCTCGCCGATGACAGTGATGACCGGCGCGTTGTAGCGCAGCGACGTGCCAAGGTCGCCGTGGAGAAACGCCCACAGCCACGAGCCGTAGCGCTGCAAGAGGGGCTCGTCGCTACCCCAGTATGCCTGCAGTGCAGCTCGCTTCTCTTCGCTCATACCGACGAGCGCCGCTTGGCCGACGTTGGCCTGGACGGGGTCGATGGGGGAGAGGCTGACGAGTGCGAACACGACGAAGCTCACGGCGAGCACGAGCAGCGCGACCTTGATGACGTTGTGCAGGATGAAGCGTGCCATGGGACGTCCTTAGAGATGCCGTCGAATCCTTACGCCTGCCAGCTCCACTGGTCGACGTTGTTGACAAGCGACCAGCCGTGGCCGTGGGGGTGCGGCTTCTGCTCGGCGACGTTCAGCCCCTCGCGCGCGAAATACAGGTGGTCGATGTTCGTGAACCACACCCACGTCGCGGCTCCCTGCGGCGCCACGCCTTCCGAGCCGTCCCACTGGGCCTTCTTCCAGAACTCGTACGAGTCCTCGATGTGCGTCTGCGCGAGCGCCTCGTCGAGGTAGGCGTCGACCGTGGCGCTCTCGTAGCTGCTGTAGTTGCCCCAGCCCGTCGAATAGTTGAGCTCGTACAGTTCGATGGGGGCGTTGGATCCCCAGCCCCACTCCACGGGGTCGCTGTACTGGTGCGCGTAGATGTCGTCCCAGCTCGCGCCGATGATGACGACCTCGATGCCCAGCTCGCGCATCTGGTTGGCAAACTCGGCGGCGATGCCCTGGCGCGCGGAGTCGCCGGCCGTATAGTACAGGTTCACCGAGGCGCGCGTACCGTTCTTGGCACGGATGCCGTCGGAGCCCATGGCCCATCCGGCGTCGTCGAGCAGCTTCTTGGCCTTCTCGACGTCGGTCTCGCAGCGCATGTCCTCAGAGGACCAGGGCAGGCCGTCGCCGACGCTGTATGCCAGCGTGCCGTAGCCGTTGAGCACGTTGTCGATGAGCTTCTGGCGGTCGACGCCGTAGTTGATAGCCTGGCGCACGGCGAGGTCGCACGTGACGTTATTGCCGGCCGCGTAGTCGACGCCGCCCTCGGAACGCGTCGCACCGGCAGGGATCGTCGGCAGGGAGATGCCGCGCGAGTCGACGGAGCTGCAGGCAAGCAGGTCATAGCCGGCAGGCTTGGCGCCGGCGAGCACGGCGGACGTGTATGCGACATCGATCTGGCCTGACTGCGCGCCCGCCAGGGAGGCGTCCTCCTCCATGAACACGGCGACAAGGCGCTGCATCTTGGGGGCCTCTCCGTAGTAGTCGGGGTTGGCCTTGAAGATGACCTGCTGGCCCTTGTCCCACTGTTCGAGCATGTAGCGACCCGAGCCGATGGGGTTGGCGCCGTACGTGGCGGCGTCGTAGGCGTGCTCCGGCACGATGCCCACGACGGCCAGCGTGTAGAGCAGGGCGTTGAACGGCTTGTTGAGGTGCAGGACGCACGTCACGTCATCGGTGGCCTCGGCGCTGTCGACCATGGACAGGTCTGCCTCGGAGGCGTCGTTGTTGATGATGCCGTTGATCGTGAACGCGACGTCCTTGGCCGTGAGCGGCTCCCCGTCGGTGAACTTCACGTCGTCGCGGATCGTGAACGTCCAGGTGAGGCCGTCTTCGGCGCACTCGTAAGACGTGGCGAGGTCGTTTTTGAACTCGAGGTGCGTGTCGGTCGTGATGAGCGTCGACTGGATAAGCGGCTCGTGGACGTGCTCGCCGCAGCCCCACGCGATGAGCGGGTCAAAGCCGGCGGCTGGCTCGGAGGCGGGCGTCATGGATACGATGACTTGCGAAGGGGTGTCGGGGGCCGTCTCGGCGGCGCGGGACGCGCGTGGCGTGCGGCCTGCGAGGGCGACGCCGGCGAGGACGGCCGCGCCGAGGAAGCCCCGGCGGGAGAGCGATGTGGAGGTGGGCTGGGACATGGGACGTGCTCCTCTCACGAGCGGATGCGTGATACGAACGGGAAACTCGTATCACCTCATGGACTCAGAGTAACACACTTCTTGAATTCGTATGCACACGTGGGGAGAATTCCACTCAAGTCGCGTGCCCTCTTTGCCTGCGTGGCGTATCCCGGGCCGGGAAGTGTATCGAATGCGGGCTGACGCACTTCTCTTTGTCTGCAAGCGTTAACAAAACCCTCAAGTAACCTGCGGTTTTGTCAGCGAAAACCCTCAAGCACTCGTGAAGAGACCCGAGTCAGCCCACACTCGACGGAGCACTGCGAACCTGGGGGTCGCCGGAAGTCGGCGCACGCCTGACGGGAGGCGGGCTCGATGGGGTATAACGGGGGCGGACGTCGTTCGTCGGACATACGAGGAGAGTATATATACATGGGAGACATCATCGATTTCAGCCAGGGGATGGCTAGCCTGCGTCGCGACAAGACTGCGGATGCCGGGGCTCTTGTGTACGGTGTGGAGGCGCACGTGTCGCTCCCCGTCGCGCCCGGCCGCCCTGCCGTGGAGCTCGACCTTGCCGAGGACGGCGCGGCCCACTTCGTCGTCGCGGCGGCTGCGGCAGACCTGCCTGACGCCCTGGCCGACGCCCGCAAGACGCTCGCGCGCAACTTCGGCATGGACGCGCGCGACGACGCCCAGATGCGCCAGCTCAAGGCACAGCTCGGCGAGCAGGGCTGGGAGGCGTTTTTCCCCATGTACCTGCAGCAGCGCTTTTTCAAGCAGGCGTGCGAGCTCACGGGCTTCACGCCGTACCTCCAGCCGAGTGTCTCGAAGCCCAAGATGCCTGAGGAGGGGAAGGACTTCGTGTTCACGGCCGACGCCCTCATTGCCCCGCAGGTCGAGCTGAGCTCCTATGACCCCGTCGAGGTGGCGTTCCCCAAGAAGGCCGATGTTACGAGCCAGGACGTGACGGCGTACGTCGACGCCATGGCCGAGCGCTTCGCCACGTTCGAGCCCGACCTCACGCGCGACGTGGTGGCCGACGGCGGCCACCTCGTGCTGACGTTGCAGGTCAGCGCTGGAGACACTCCTGATAGTGGCCCCCAGCGCATCCAGTACGAGATGGGCATGGGCATGATGCCCGAGGAGTTCGACCGCAACCTCGTGGGCGCCAAGGTGGGCGAGGCCCGCTCGTTCTCGATGAGCCTGCCTGTGCCTGGCGGCGAGGGCGGACAGGGTACCTCGTTCGAGGTGCTCAACGTCAAGGTGACCGTCAACGAGATTGATCGCAAGGTCCCGGCGGTCATCAACGACACGTGGGTCATGAAGAATGCCCCTGAGGCGGCGACGCTGCTCGGATTGCGTGCCCAGGTGCGCGAGGTGCTCGAGGCTCAGGCCGATGAGGAGTGGCGCTCTCAGATGACGATCCTGTGCTCCGACGAGCTGGGCACGCGCATCAAAGAGATGCCGGGTGAGCCGTATGTCCAGCACATGCGCGACGTGCTACTGAGCAACTTCGTGCTCGACATGCAGCGCCAGGGCATGGACGCGCGGGCATATATGAGCAGCCCCGACTTCGACCACGAGGCGTTCGATCGGGAGATGAACGCCCAGGCGGAAAAGACGCTGCGCTCCGACCTGGCGCTCGATGCTCTAGCTGCCCACCTGGGCATCGAGGTGGATGACGACGACGTGCGCCAGATCGTCGCGCGGACGGCTCCGGGCCATGAGGCAGAAACAATGCGCGCCATGAAGGAGTCGGGCGAGATCGACCAGATCCGCGCGGAGGCCCGCCGCATTCGCGCGAGCGACTGGCTCGTCACAAACGCCAAGGACAACTCCGGTCCCCATCTGCAGCTGCTGTAAGGCTGGCGGCGCACGGGTGCGCTTTTGCCAGATGTGCCCCCGCCAGCCGGCTCCATGAGCCGACCCCTCATGCTTCTGTTACGTTCTGCTTACCCAGGATGGCACGGGGGCAATAACCCCCGCACTCACTTGCGACTCCCTTGCAGGCCTAGGTCTGCCTCGACACCCGCGCGTTACATCCCCCTGACTCTACCGGCTGATACTGCTCTTTGGTATCAGCCGGAAAGAGGGGGGTCCTTGCGTGTCGAGTATCGAACTGCGACATGTTCGCAAGACGTACGAAGGCAAGACGACCGTCATCGAGGATATGAACCTCGTGATTCCCGACGGTAGCTTCACCGTGCTCGTTGGCCCCTCGGGCTGCGGCAAGTCCACGACGCTGCGCATGATTGCCGGTCTGGAGGACATATCCGACGGCGATCTGCTCATCGACGGCGTGCGCATGAACGACGTCGATCCCGGTGAGCGCGACATCGCCATGGTGTTCCAGAACTACGCGCTCTATCCCACGATGAGCGTGCGCGGCAACATCGAGTTCGGCCTCGTCAACGCCAGGGTGCCCAAGGCCGAGCGCGCCCGACGCATCGACGAGGTGGCACGCATTGTCGGCCTGACGGACTATCTCGAGCGCAGGCCGTCGCAGCTCTCGGGTGGTCAGCGCCAGCGTGTCGCCCTGGCCCGCGCCATGGTCAAGCAGCCCAAGGTGTTCCTCATGGACGAGCCGTTGTCCAACCTCGACGCCAAGCTGCGCACGCAGATGCGCACGGAGCTCATCGCCCTGCATCAGCGCCTCGGCACGACGTTCGTCTACGTGACGCACGATCAGACCGAGGCCATGTCGATGGCGACGAAGATCGTGCTCATGCGTGACGGAGAGATTCAGCAGGCAGACGAGCCGCTCAAGCTCTACGGCGATCCTGTCAACCGCTTCACGGCCCAATTCATCGGCACGCCGACGATGAACGTCTTTTCGCGCAAGGCCCTGCCCGACCTGGGGCTGCCCGAGAACGTGGCCTGGGTGGGCTTCCGCCCGTCGCGCGCCCTGCTGCGCGAGGTCCCGGTCGGCACGCTGCCTGACGGCTCGCCGGTCCCGGCCGGCACCGCAGGCGCGACTCCCGCTCCGGGTGATCTGACGTTCGGCGGCCCCATCGCCATTCGCGAGGTCATGGGCAGCGAGGTCATCTACCAGGTCAGAACAGTGTTCGGCACCGTGACGTTCAAGACGTTCAACGTGCCCGAGATCGAGGTGGGCGCCCAGGTGAACCTCGTCGTCGACCGCGCCTCGCTCTACCTGTTCGACGAGGACGAGAAGAGGGTGCGCCCATGAGTGCACCCATGAAGCCGCTTGCCGTTACCCCGCAGGTCGGGCGCGCCCAGCGCCACCCCATATTCACGAGGATCAAGCCGTACCTGCTCATCGCCCCCTCGCTCATCGTCCTGGCGATATTCTGGATTTACCCCATCTTCAACATGGGCTACCTGTCCCTTTTCAAGTGGGACCTCATCTCTCCGAAGATGAAGTGGGTCGGTCTGGCGAACTTCCAGAACCTCTTCGCCGACCCCTCGTTTTGGCAGACGCTGGCAAACACGCTGATCTACACGGTGTTCGTTGTGGGCATCGGCGTCGGACTGGGCCTGGCCATTGCGACATACTTGCGCGCCCATACGAGGACGAACGGCTTTCTGCAGGCCGTTTTTTTCTCGCCGTACGTCGTGAGCCTCGCGTCGGTCGCCCTGCTGTGGCTGTGGATCATGAACAAGGACTACGGCCTGCTCAACAGCGTGCTCAACGTCTTTGGCATGCAGGCCGTCGACTGGCTCGGCGACAGGAACGTCGCGCTTGCCTCGCTCATCCTCATCTCGGTGTGGAAGAGCGTCGGCTATGACGCACTCATCCTGTGCGCCGCCATCCAGGGCGTGCCCGGCCACCTGTACGAGGCTGCCAAGCTCGACCGGGCCAGCGGGTGGACGACGTTTCGCAAGATAACGTTCCCGATGGTCTCGCCCACGATGTTCTTCCTCGTCATCGTCGACGTCATCGCCTCGCTCAAGGTGTTCGAGACCATCCAGATCATGACGCAGGGTGGGCCGCAGAACGCGACGAACACGCTCGTGTTCTCGCTCTACCAGTACGGCTTCCAGTTCAACAAGGTAGGCTACGCGGCCGCCATCGGCGTCGTGCTGCTCGCGCTTATCGCGCTGTTCTCCATCGTCTACTTCCGCGTGCTGTCGAAGCGCGTCCACTACAAATAGGAGGCCCGCGAAATGTCCGAGGTCGAAATGGGGCAGGGTGGTGTTGGGACACCGGGGACGGTTCCGGCGATCGATCCGGGTATCGCCGAGCGCTACGCCCAGATCCAGCGGCATCGTCGCCGCGTGCGCGCCGCGGCCCGCGTGGGGCGCTGGGCCATCAACGTCCTGCTCGTGCTTGTGTTCTTCTTTCCGTTCTTCTGGATGGTCGTCAGCTCGCTCAAGACGTTGGCCGAGACGATGCAGTTCCCGCCGACGCTGCTCCCCGTCGACCCGCAGTGGGGCAACTTCCACGACGCCTGGACGTCCATACCGTTCGGCAAGTACCTCATGAACTCCGTCATCGTGACGGCTGCCGTGCTTCTCATGCAGACGCTTACGGTCATTCCCGCGGCCTACGCGTTCTCGCAGTATCGCTTCAGGCTGCGCGGCCCGCTGTTCGGCGTCACGCTCGTCACGATGATGGTGCCGGCGCAGCTCGTGTTCCTGCCGCTGTTCGTGCTGTTTGCCAAGTGGCACATGATCAATACGTACTGGTCGCTCATCCTGCCGTTCGCCACGAGCGCGTTCAACATCTTCATGCTGCGCCAGACGTTCAACCAGATGCCGCAGGAGCTCATCGAGGCGGCGCGCCTCGACGGTGCCAGCGAGCTCAAGATCATCGTCAGGCTGTTCTTGCCGATGGCCAAGCCGACGCTCGTGACGCTGGGCCTGCTGACGTTCATCGCGACGTGGAACGACTACTTCTGGCCGCTCGTGCTTACGACAAACGACGCGGTGCGCACGCTGCCCGTCGGCGTCTCGAGCATGCGCGCCAGCGAGTCCGGCATCAATTACCACATCCTCATGGCGGCAAACGTGCTGCTGACGCTGCCCATCGCCGTCATCTACCTCTTCGCCAACAAGCACATCATCAAGGCGTTTGCCTATATCGGGGACAAGTGACGCTCGCGCGGCGCTCCCGTCCTCTGTACGCATAGCACGGCATGGATCGTTCGCACCCATCGGGATTGTCACGAAGCGAAAGGGAGTCTCATCACCATGCGTATGCTCACCTCTGACCTTGCCACCACCATCGCCCGCTCGTCGCACCTCAGCCGTCGCCAGTTCCTCGTGGGCAGCCTCATGGCGGCCGGCGCGATCGCGCTGGGTGGCGCCGGCCTGTCCACCGCCCGGCCGAGCGTTGCCCGCGCCGCTGATACGATCGAGCTCAAGTACTGGTATTCCTGGACGGACAAGATCAAGGAGAACAACGAGGAGCGCGTCCAGGAGTTCAACGACACGGTGGGCAAGGACAGGGGCATCCACGTCACGGCCGAGTACCAGGGAAGCTACGATGATCTGAACGCCAAGCTCAAGACGGCCTTCGTCGCCAACGAGGAGCCCGACGTCTGCGTCATGGTCATCAACGGCACGCAGGCCTTCGCCGACGGCGGCATGATCCAGCCTATCGACGACCTCATCGCCAAGGAGGACCTCGACGACTTCTGGCCCGGCCTGATGGAGAACTGCTACTCGCTGGATAAGTCCACGCTGTACGGCGTGCCCTACCTGCGCTCCACGCCCGTGCTCTACTACAACAAGACGCTGTTCGAGAAGGCGGGCGTCGATGCCAGCACGGCCCCCGAGACCTGGGACGACGTCGTGGCGGCCTCCGATGCGCTCAAGGGGCAGGGCGTGGGTGGCTACGGCTTCTACTCCTACATCTGGGTGCTGACGGCCCTGGCGTATTGCAACGGCGGCGCGCCGTTCGGCGACGACCTCGCGGCCACGGAGTGCACGTTCAACCAGCAGCCATCCGTCGAGATGGTGCAGTGGCTGCGCGACGGCGTGAACGACCACGGCTTCTCGTTCTCCGGCGGCTCGAACGGTTCGGACACGCTCGACACGAACGCCATGAACCAGAAGATCGGCATGTGGTGCCAGTCGACGGCGAACCTGACGAACTACCTCGACCTTGCGCAGCAGAACGGCTTTGAGATCGGCGTCGGCTTCATCCCGAAGAACACGCAGAACAAGGTTCCCACGGGCGGCTGCAACCTCGTGATGACTGGTCGCGTCGACGGCGATCGCCGCGCGGCCGCCGGCGAGTTCATCAACTTCATGACGAGCAAGGACGCCGCCGTGAAGAACCACCTCAAGACGGGCTACCTGCTGACGCGCCAGTCCGACAAGGATGACGACCGCGTCAAGGAGGCCTACGCCAAGACGCCGGAGTACCAGGTCGCCTTCGACCAGCTGCAGTACGCCGTGGGCGACTACATGAACGCGGGCTACACCGAGGCGGCCAAGGACTACACGGACGCCGTCGAGAAGGCCATGAGCGGCAGCGACGACATCCAGAAGATCATGGATGACGCCAAGACCCAGGCCGATCCGCTGCTCAAGGAGTAGGCGGCTTCTCAGGCGCGGGGGCGCCGGGCCCGCCGGACCGGTGCCCCCGCTTTGCCCGCCGCCTTTAGCTTGCCTAATGCTCCGCTCTTTGACCTGGTGCGCGAGCTCTGGAACGTGTCCGAGTCCAGCCCCGCTGGTTTGTAAAGAGAGGCAATCACCGTGATCGTTCGCGTGTTTACCGATCTGCACTACACCGAGGACGTGCGTGACATGACGCTCGACGGGGAGCGGGCCGCGTTCTACCGCCGAGCGTTCGACGCCTTCACCGCCCCCGGCGCTGACCTGCTCGTTTCGCTGGGCGACATCTCTACGACGAGCAACCCGAACCAGATGCGCCATGTGGTTGAGGAGCTGTCGTGCGCGCCGTTCCCGGTCCACTGGGTCTACGGCAACCACGATACGATGTTCGTGAACGAGGCCCACATGAACGAGATCTACGGGCGTGCGAACCACTACGCGTTTAGCAAAGGTGGGGTCCACTTCGTTGTCATCGACACGACGAATCCTTTTGACATGCAGCACTGGGGTGGGCACGTCGATGAGGGTCAGCTTGCGTGGCTGGCAGTCGAGGTCAAGGCTGCCCAGGGCCACCCGCTCGTCGTGATGGGCCACCACGCCCTGCACGGCACGACGACGCCCCACTCTGACGAGGAGAACCACTTCGTCGACAACACCGACGCCGTGCTCGATGCGCTGGCGCGCCACGAGGGCGGCCCGGGCCTCTACCTGTGCGGCCACACGCACCGAAACGGCTACGCCGAGCGTGACGGCTGGCACTACCTCATGCTAGCCGACGTCCCCGACATTGCCGGGTACCTGGAGCTTGATTTTGGCGTCGATGAGATCGATGCTCACTACCGCCATTTCGACGACGTCGAGGACCATGCGTTTGCGCACGGTATCCCGATCTATGGGCACCTGGGTCGCGCGACCGCCGAGGACGGTTGCACGTTCGAGGGGATCCACGTCCCGCTGCGCTCATAGGGCATGTCTGGCGCGTGCCACACCGCCGGGGCCGATCGAAACGATTACGCAAAGGAGACCTTGTCGCCATGCACCATCTCTTCGTCATGAGCGTCGACGCCCTGTTCACGACCGACCTTGCTGACGTGCGCCACCTGCCCGGCTTTACCGAGGTCCTTGGCAGAGGAGCCGGCGCGGCCGTGTACCACGACGTCTACTGCGTCTACCCGACGCTGACCTATGTGTGCCACGCCACGATGGCGAGCGGCTGCTGGCCGATGCATCACGGTGTGCCGCACAACCAGCGACTCAACCCCGCCATTTGCGATCGAGACTGGTACTGGGAGTACGCGAGCATGCGCGTACCCACGGTGTTCGACTGGGCCAAGCGCGCGGGGCTGACGACGGCTAACGTCGGCTGGCCTGTCACGGCCGGCGCTCCTTGCATCGATCACAACGTACCTGAGGTGTGGACCGTCGACCCCGAGGCACTTCAGACGCCCGAGGCCACACGCGCCGCGCTCGATGACATCTACAGGCGGGGCTGTTCCCCGAGCGGCTACGAGCTCTACGAGGCCCATCGCGACTTGCTTGCCAACAACAAGACGCCCGAGCTCGATGAGTTCGACATCGCCTGCGTCGAGGACATCATCCATCGCCACCGCCCCGACGTCTTCTACACGCACCAGGCCCAGCTTGACCATGCGCGCCACCTCCATGGAGTCCATGCCCCGCAGGTCCAGGAGGCGCTTCGCATGCACGACGCCTGGCTGCAGCGAGTCATCGCGGCGCTTAAAGGCGAGGGCATCTGGGACGACACCATCTTCGTGTTCCTCGGCGACCACGGCCATATCCAAATCGACTACCAGGTGTGCCCCAACGTGCTGCTCGCAAAGGCCGGGCTCATCGACGTGGCACCTGATGGCAGCGTGGCCGGGTGGCGCGCCTACGTGCAGAGCTCGGGCGCGAGTGGCCAGCTGTTCCTGCGCGACCAGGATGACCTGCCCGCTGCGCGTCGTGCCCTGCAGCCGCTGCTTGACGAGGGCCTCGTGAGCGACGTGTTCACGCGCGAGGAGGTGCGCGTGCGCTTCCACGAGGAGGGCGAGTTCGCGCTCATGCTCGAGGCGGCACCCAACCACTGCATCGGTGCCGAGTGCACTGGCGAGTTCGTTGTGGGCACGGACGCCACCGACTACAAGTTCGCGGTGTCTACCCACGGCCACCTGCCCTTCCGCGGTGAGAAGCCGTGCTTTGTCGTGAGCGGGCCCGGCGTAGCGCCCGGCAACTTCGCCGGCGCGCGCCTCGTGGACGAGGCCCCGACCCTCATGGACCTCGCTGGCATTCCCTACGACCCCGACGCCCTCGACGGCGAGAGCCTCGTGACTCCTACCTCTCGCGCTGTCCGACTTCCCCAAATCTGGTAGGCCCGGCAGACACGTCCTTCTGCTTGGAGCGCACTCCCATCCTGTAGACTTTGGTTGCGAGGGAAGCCCGCCCACAACCTCCGCCGCGAGTTCCGCAGTGCTCGACGTTCCTTGTCGAGCGGTACGAGGACTGTCTGAGCGCCGAAGGCTGCGCGCGGGCTCGCCCGACCGAGCATCGAGGATGCTTGCGCTCTGGATCAGGGGAGAGGGAGATGCCATGCGTTACCGGGAGATTGGCACGACGGGCGTGCAGGTCAGCGAGATCGGGTTCGGCGGCGAGTGGGTCGACAAGGAGAACCTGGCACGCACTCGCGCACTGTTCGACCGCTGCGAACAGGCTGGCATCAACATCGTGGACTGCTGGATGTCCGATCCTGACATGCGCTCGGCGGTCGGCTTCGGGCTTGCCGGGCGGCGCGATCGCTGGGTCATCCAGGGCCACATCGGCTCGACGTGGCAGAACGGCCAGTATGTGCGCTCGCGCTCCATGGTCAACGTCGTGCCGGCGTTCGAAGACCTGCTCAAGCGCCTGGGGACGGACCACGTCGAGTTTGGCATGCTTCACTTTGTGGACACCGACGAGGACTATGACGTCGTGATGGGGCTCGCTGCCCCCACGGCCGCAAGCGAGGCGGCCCTGGGCAACGCGGGTGGTGGCGAGGCCGGTGCCCAGGCACGCGCCGAGGCCGCGGATGGGGCGGCCGGCGGCGACACCGCCACTGCGGGCGCGGCCTGCCAGGATACGCCCGCAGGCTCCGACTCGGGGCTGCCTGCGAGCTGCCTGGCCTATGCACAGCAGCTCAAGGCGGCGGGCGTCATCGGGCACATCGGCATGAGCACGCACAATCCTGCCATCGCTCAGCGTGCGGCCGAGAGCGGCGTCATCGAGCTCATCTTGTTCAGCTGCAATCCGGCGTTTGACATGCTTGAGGCGGGCGTCTCCATCGACGAGCTCTTCAAGGCGGAAACGTTTGGCGGCGTTTCGGAGGCCGAACCGGGCGCCGACGGTACCTCGGAGGCTCTCGACGCCGCCCAAGGCGCCTGCGAGCACCCCTCTTTCGGCGGCATCTCGCCCGAGCGCGCACGTCTCTACGCGACGTGCGAGGAGCGAGGCGTCGGCATCACCGTCATGAAGGGCTTTGCGGGCGGGCGGCTGCTCTCGGCGGAGACGTCGCCGTTCGGTGTGGCCCTGACGCCGACGCAGTGCCTGCACTACGCGCTGACGCGTCCGGCTGTGGCAAGCGTGCTTGTCGGCTTCTCCGAGACCGCCCACATCGACGAGGCCGTCTCCTATGAGAGCGCGACGCCCGAGCAGCTCGACTACGCCAGCGTGCTCGCCGCCGCCCCGCGCAACGCCTTTGCAGGCCGCTGCACGTACTGCGGCCACTGCGCGCCCTGCCCCTCGCGCATCGACGTGGCCCTCGTCCAGAAGTACGCCGACCTCGCCCAGATGCAGCCCGAGGTGCCAGAGTCGGTCGCCGACCACTACCGCGTGCTTGGCGCCCATGCCTCCGACTGTGTTGCCTGCGGCTCGTGTGAGGAGCGCTGCCCGTTTGGCGTGCCGGTCGTGGCGCGTATGGAGGAGATCGCCGAGCTGTTTGGCAGGTAGGCGAGTGGGTACACTGGGCCATCGAATAGGCAGGCGGCGCGGAGAGGAGCGCAGACGATGGGTGACGAGACGAACGGGGAGCGCCTAACGGCCATGCCCGATGGAGCGGATCTCATCTATGACCCCAAGCCGGGGACGGTCGGCGTCACGCTTTCGTACCCCGACGCCGAGAGCGCCGTGCTCAAGGTATTGGCGCCGGCCGCGGAGGTGGCAGAAGCCCTAGCCGCCGCCCGTGCCTCGCTGGCTCGCCGCTGCGGCTTGCCCGACGATTCCGAGGGGCTGACGCAGCTCAACGCCCAGGTCGACGAGGCTGCGGTTACGTCGTATACAGCGGGTTTCGTGCTTGACCGCCTGTCGTCCGCCGCATTCATGCGCGTAGGCGTCATGCCGTTCGGCACGCCCGATGTCACGGTTGACGAGCTGCCTCAGGCGGACCATGACCTCTCGTTTGAGGTGCGCGTCCTTGTGCGTCCGCACGGTGAGCTGACCGACTACGACACGCCGGTGACGATCGACGTGGCTCCCGAGCCGAGTGATGCCGACGTCGACGCATGGATCGATGCCATGGCGCACAGCCTTGCCGAGCAGGCGGGCAAGGACGCCTCCGCCCCCGTCATAGACGACGCCTGGGTCATTGCAAACATGCCCGAGGCGGGGGATCTTGCGGGCCTGCGCAAACGCGTGCGCGACCTGCTCAATCGGCCGAGGGCTTCTAAAGCGTTGGACGACTGCGCGTTTGCCCTGGCTCAGCGGCTGGCGGCTCCGGTGGGGGAGCGCTACGTCGACGTGCTTCTCGAGGAGGAGCGCGACCGCGCGGCGCAAGAGCTCGCCGAGCAGGGCGCGACGCTCGACGAGTACTGCAAGCAGAAGGGGATTTCACTGTCTGCCTGGGAGGATGAGAGACGCGAGCTTGTGCGGAAGCGCCTGTCGGCCGACGTGGCTCTTGACGCACTTGCCGATCATTTCGAGCTGCAGGTTGACGAGAAGTACATCAAGCACGCTCTCGAGCATGCCCGTGTCGCCGAGCTGCCAGCCACCTATGACGAGCTCGCCTGGTGTGCCGAAACGGGCCAGACGCATCGTCTCTGCGAGTATGCCTTGCGTCTCGGTGCCACCGAATATCTGTACTGGCGGGCAATTCGGCGCCCCGCGGCGGAGGCGTAGGGGGCGGCTTCGGTCTTCTCTTTGTGTGAGCCTGTGGTCGGGCCGACGAACGGGGGCGGGCGTGCGGCATGCGCGCCGCTCGGCGCGGGCTCGACCACGGCTGTTTGCTGCGGCATTTCTTACGTTACTTGTGCTTGTAGCCCGTATAGGCGGCGAGAACACCACACGCCATGCTTGCCAGGGCAAAGAACCGGTGCCACTTCATACGCTGTCCCTCCGATTTCTTTGAGTGGGCTAACTAATCTTGCTATTCTAGATGTTAACGCTACTAAACAAATTGTATACTACCGCCACAACGTAGAGGGCGACGCTTTGCTCGGATCTCCCGGTCGGGGGCAGTCCGGTCGGGGCGTCGTTTTGCGTTCGTATCGGTTGGGCTCGTGTTTCGATGCGGGCCACAGGTGGAAGGGAAGCACCATGTTCAAGAACATCAAGAAGCACGACGCTCTCCTCGTCGGCGGCGGGGTCCTGCTCGGCACGCTCGGCGTGAAGGCTCTGACGAGCAAGCCCGCCAAGAAGCTCTATGTCCAGGCCGTTGCGACCGGGCTGCGTGCCAAGGCCTCGTACGAGGACGTCGTGGAGCAGGCCAAGGCCCAGGTTGACGACATCGTCGCCGAGGCCTCCTACATCGCCAAGGCTGACGCCAAGCCCGCCGAGGACGCATGCGGCTGCGCCGGTGCTGCCCCCGCTCCCGTGGTGGCGTAGGCGCACGTCATGGAATACTCGATCGAGCATGAGGTCCCCGGCAGGCTGCGCGTGCGCCTCGCCGGGCCCGTGCCGTCGGACGACCTCGACCCGCTGACGAAGGTGCTGCTCGCGTGCCCCGGCGTCCAGGACGTGACCATCTACCCTCGCATCGGCTCGCTTGCGGTGCGCTATGGTGAGGCGCCCACCACATCGGGGGAGGGCCTTGCGACTGCGCGTGAGCGTGCGCTCGCCGCCCTGTCTGCCGTCGACGCGAGCGCCATCGAGACGGCTCGCCGTGAGTACGCGTTTGCGCTGGCGCCGCGCACCCACGCGCTGTTCATGGACCTCGCCAAGCTCGTGGGCTTTCACTACCTGCGCCGGTGGTTCCTGCCGAGGCTCGTCACGACCATCTACGCCGCCTGGCATTACCGCACGTACCTGGCGGCGGCGCTGCGCTCTCTGGCGCACGGCCGGCTCGACGTGCCGGTGCTCGACGCGGCCGCCATCGGCATCTCGTTCATCAAGGGCGACCCGCGCACGGCGGGCTCCACGATGTTCCTGCTCGACCTGGGCGAGACGCTCGAGGACTACACGCGTGCCCAGTCCGAGAACCAACTCATCTACTCGCTGCTTGCGGTGCCCGACACGGCCCAGCTCGTCGAGGGCGACGAGGAGCGCGCCGTCCCGGCGTCGGAGCTGCGTGCGGGCGACCTCATCGCCATCCGCACCGGCATGCCTGTGCCTATCGACGGCACGGTCGAGAGCGGCGTGGCCATGGTGAACCAGGCGGCGATGACCGGCGAGCCTCTCGCAGTCGAGCGCACGGTCGGCGACGACGTGTTCGCGGGCACGGCCTGCGAGGACGGCCAGATCTACGTGCGCGTGCGCAAGGCGGCGGGTGACACGAAGCTGCGCTCCATCGTGAGCCTTGTCGAGCAGTCCGAGGCGCTCAAGGCGGCCGCGCAGTCGCGCCGCGAGCGTTTGGCCGACGCCATCGTCCCGTGGAACTTCCTGCTGGCGGGCATCGTGGCGCTCACGACGCGCAGCCTCATCAAGACGAGCGCCGCCCTCATGGTGGACTACTCGTGTGCGCTCAAGCTCACGGGCTCCATCGCGGTGCTCACGGCCATGAGCCAAAGCGCGCGCGAGGGCTTCACGGTGAAGGGCTCGAAGCACTTCGAGGCCTTTGCGCAGGCGGACACCATCGTGTTCGACAAGACGGGCACGCTGACGGACGCCAACCCCTCTGTCGCGTGCGTCCTGGCGTTCGACGGCTGGAACAAAACGCAGGTGCTGAGGTTCTCCGCCTGCCTCGAGGAACACTTCCCACACCCCGTGGCACGTGCTGTCGTGCGCGCCGCTGCGGAGAAGGGACTCGCGCACCGCGAGCGCCACGCCGAGGTGGAGTACATCGTGGCGCACGGCATCGCGAGCTCGCTTGACGGCAAGCGCGTCGTCATCGGCAGCGAGCACTTCGTCACCGAGGACGAGCACGTGCCGGTTTCAAACGAGCAGCGTGCGGCGATTGCTGCGGAGACGCACGGCCTGTCGGCGCTGTACCTTGCCGTCGATGGGCAGCTCGTCGGTGCGCTGGGCATCGAGGATCCGCTGAAGGACGGCGTGCGCGAGGCTGTGGCTGACCTGCGCGCGCTGGGGTTTGAGCACGTCGTTATGCTGACGGGCGACAACGAGCGGGCTGCTGCGCGTATCGCCGGGGAGGCCGGCGTCACGGAATGGCGCGCGAACATGCTGCCCGAGGGCAAGCACGCGTTTGTGGAAGAGCTTAGGGCGGCGGGCCATCGCGTCGTCATGGTGGGCGACGGCGTCAACGATTCGCCGGCGCTGTCGGCGGCAAACGTCGGCGTCGCCATGGCCAACGGCACGGCCATCGCCAAGGAGGTCGCCGACATCACGCTCACAAGCGGTGACCTTGCGGCGCTCGTAAGGCTGCGCAGGCTCTCCCAGGGGCTCATGAAGCGGTTGGACGCGTCATTTGCCCAGGTCATGGCGCTGAATTCCGGCTTCTTGGCTGCGGGCATCGCCGGGGTCATCACACCGCAGACCTCGAGCCTGTTGCACAACGGCTCGACGATCGCTCTGTCCATGCGTGCAACCAAGAGCTATCCGGTGGCATAGCGGCGGAGCTAAGGCGTATCGACGATGCTTTTTAGGGGGCACCCCGGTACCTGTGACTGCCGGGGCGCCCCGTTGCTGTCCTGTGGAGAGACCGGATGGCCCTGCCGGTCGTCACTCGCCTCCGTTTGGCAGAAACGACGCGCCTCCGTGGCCAGAAGCTCCCGTCGTGTATGGCCTCCCTGTTGTTTCGCCCCCTGCGCTGAGAGCCTTTCCTGGGCTTTTCTTGCCGCAAGCTCCGTACATGGCACCCTATTCGGAGGGGTCCCATACACGGCGTACACTTTTGGCCAGCATCGCTCCATTTTGGACAGAACCGGCCAATCAGCGGTTTTTCGTGCACGGGGAGGCGTTTATGGCGAAGCGGGACGAACGGCAGCTGTTTGACATGCGGGTCATCATCTCGCCGGCTAAGAAGATGCGCGGCTCTGGAGGGGAGGGCGTACGCGGGCGATCTGCGGGTGACGACGCCGCCTGCGATGCGTTCCCACCGACAGGCATCCCGCCGTTTCCGCAGATGAGTGCCCGGATTCTAGCGGAGCTTCGGGCGAAGTCCCGCGCCGAGCTGCAGGCGATCTGGAAAGTGAGCGAGGCGCTGCTCGAGGAGAGCTGCGAGCGTACGGCTGCTTTGGAGCTGTCGATGAGCTGGGAGGACGCGTGCATATCGCAGCTAGCCGCGCGCCTTGTGCCCGCCCTCTTCTCCTATGACGGCATCCAGTACCAGAGCCTCGCTCCTCAGGTGCTCGACGAGCCGGCGCTTGCGTGGCTGCAGCGCCACCTCCTCGTGCTGAGCGCGCTGCACGGGTGCGTGCGGCCGTTCGACGCCGTTATGCCTTACCGACTTGAGATGGGCGCGCGCCTGCCGGTGGGCGACGCGCGCGACCTCTATGCGTTTTGGGGACCGACGCTGGGCGCATACGTGGCTGCCGATCGGGAGGGAGAGGCGTCTGTCGGCGTGCGGACGTGCGTCGTGAACCTGGCGAGCGTTGAGTACGCAAAGGCGGTGCTTCCGTATTTGCCTGCGGGGACGCCGACGGTGACCTGCATTTTTGGCGAGGCGCTCAAGGACGGCAAGCCAGTCCAGCGCTCGACGGCCAGCAAGACGGCGCGAGGCAGCATGGCGCGCTGGCTCGCGGAAACGCGTCCGTCCGACCCTGCGGATTTGCGCCTGTTCGACGTGGGATATCGCTACGACGAGGACCTTTCCCGGGAGGTGTCGCGCGGGGCGATCTGTGCGCCAGAAGCAGGCAGTCTTCCCGCGACGCTCGTTTTCATGCGCAAGGACTAGCTTTCTGCTGCTGTGTGGCGCGCTCTTGGTTCAGCTCCCTCCCCACGTCCTCCCAACCTGAACGGTAGAATGGGTGCCCCGTGGAAAGGACGGATCGTCGTATGAGCCCTGCCGATTGCCAGACAAGCGCCGCGTCCACAGCCGAGCGCTCTCATACGCTCCGCTGCTGGGGGCTCTATCTTGCCAAGGCCGCCGCCCTGATGGGCGCGCTCTTCGTTATCGGTCGGTTCTCTCCCTCGCTGCCGCCTGCAGGAGTTGCCCTGCTTTGGGTGGCTGTGAGCAGCGCTTCGGCACTCGGACTCGCATATCAGGCCGTCGTCCACAAGACGCTGAAGCAGGCACAGTATCGGGAGGGAGGCTGGCGGGCTCGGCTCAACAACGGCCGCGTGTTCAGCCTCGTTGTCTCGTTCGTGCTGTCAGCTGCGTGCGTGGCAAGCCTTATGTTCGAGGTCGCGAAGTGGGGCTTGCCCCAATGGTGCCTGATCATCGCGTCCGTGCCCGTCTTCCTGCTCGTCTCCGTCCTTGTTCGCCGGCTCCTGCATGAGGAGTACGAACCTGCGTTTCTCACCTCGCACGTTGCGCGACTGAGCGGTATCGTCGTGTGGGTGCTGCTGTGCGGTGCCTTTCTCGTCATGGCAATCGTCCAGCCGTTGGAGGCGTATACCAGCGCGAGCGAGGCGTTTCAGTCAGCGCCCCAGCCGTTTGCTGACGCGCCCTCGGTGCTTATGCGCGAGGTGGGCGATCTGACTGCGCTTACAGATGGCCTGACTTCCTATGCGATGGCGCAGACGGCCCAGGTTTCCTATGTCTGGTATCTCGTCTGGCGCGTCATCATGGGCGCTACAACGCTCGTTGCTGTTGCCAGCCTTCTTAGCTTGAGCCTGCTGTCGTGGCCCGATATGAAGCGCGTCTTTCTCCCGCTTGAGGTGGCGAAAGATCCCGATGCCCCTCGGCGCCCGGTCACGCGCTATGTTGTCGTGGCGGCGGCGCTTCCGATCCTGCTCTTCGCTGCCTTTCTCGTGGCGGACCACGTTGTTGCGCAAGCTGCGCAGACGGAGGAATACTCCGCCGCGGAGAGCTTTGTCCGCGGCCAGGTCGGCGTTGCGGCCGATCTGATTGACGGGACGTATTACGAGCACGAGGCTGTGGCGGAGCTCACCCAGCAGATGGGGGAGAGATCGTCGGAGCTCTCTGCGGAGGCGAAGGAGGCGCTCGTTCCGACCATAAACGCCGTGTATGACGCGCAGCTCAACAACGTGGATGCTTATCTTGACTGGTATTACAGCCTGCCCGGCGACTACGAACGCCTCGCCACAATGGTTACGGGTACCGTCGAGGACTACGTAAGCGAGCAGTTTTCATCCATCATCGGTGAGGGCATCGACGACACCGAGCTTGTCAACCAGATCGAGTACTTCTCGGCTCAGGCAAGCGAGCTCGAGTCCGACTTTCGCGAAGAACTGGCGAACTATCGGCTCGACGACGTTCCAGAATGGCTTTTGGACGTGCAGGATGCGATGGACAGCGCCTCCCTGTTCAAGACGCTTGAGCCAACCCAGGAGCTTGTCGATGCAGGTGCGCGCATCGGCGTGAGCGCCGGTGCTGGCGTGACGGCTGGCGTCGTGTCCAAACAGCTGGTGAAGAAGGCAGTGGACAAGCCATTCTTCAAGCAGCTCGTGAAAAAGATCACCGAGAAGATCGCCTCCAAGGGCGTGGGGACGGCGATAGGAGGTGCCCTGGGCACGGTCGTGGGAGGGCCCGTTGGCACGGCTGTCGGCGTCGCGGCGAGCGCGGCTATCGGTGTCGGTGCCGACTATGGGCTGCTTAAGCTAGACGAGTACCTGAATCGCGATCAATTTCGGCAGGAGATCGTGGACATCATCGAGGAGCAACGCGCCGAGACGCTCGCCATTGTGCAGTAAACGGAGCAGTCAGTTCCTATCCGTTTCCCACACACCCCTCCAAACGAAAAAGGCCAGGAGGCAAATTGCCGTCCTGGCCTGCGAGTTTGAGCTGGTGGCTGGAAAGGGAGTCGAACCCCTGACACGGGGATTTTCAGTCCCCTGCTCTACCAACTGAGCTATCCAGCCAAAGCGCGGAAATCACTATACCAGAGTTGGCGTTCAGGTCAAGGAGTTCTTTTACCGGCGCGTGCTCCTCCATAACTGTCTGCTCCAGCTTCGATGACGCAGAGTTGTGTATGCTGCTACGGGACAGCAGGACGTCGTGAGGGGTGGACGTATGGCGGTGGAGACAACGCGCGGGCACGAGGGCGCGCCGATTCAAGATGCGGCGGACGACGGAGGTTGCGCTCCTGCCCAGAAGACATCTAACGTCGAGCTCCGTGAGACGCCCGAGGGGCTCGTTCTCGTTTCGGACGGCCTGGAGCTGCGCGGCGACTTCACTCGGATGCTGCCGCGCCTGCGCCCCGACCGCCTCTCGCGCGAGCTGCTCGTGCGGGCGGCGCGCCTGAAGGGCCTGGAGGCTCCGTGGGCCATCGATGCGACGGCTGGCCTGGGAGAGGACGGTCTGCTGTTGGCGGCTGCGGGATTTCGCGTGACGCTGTACGAGTGCGATCCCGTCATCGCGGCGCTCCTGCGTGACGCCCTGCGCCGGGCGGCGGATCTGTCCGAGCTGTCGGCCTCCGTTGCTCGCATGGAGCTCGTCGAGGGCGACAGCGTGGCGGCGCTCGGCGGGCTATCGCATACGCTAGACGCTTGTCCCGACGTTGTCTACCTTGACCCGATGTTTCCGGGGCGTACGAAGTCGGCTGCCGTCAAGAAGAAGTTCCAACTGCTCCACCACCTCGAGGCTCCCTGCGCTAACGAGGATGAGCTCGTACGGGCGGCCCTGGGAGCGCATCCGCGCAAGGTCGTCATCAAGCGCCCGATCAAGGGGCCGCACCTCGCAGGCATTAGGCCGTCCTACTCCCTGTCTGGCAAGGCCGTGCGCTACGACGTCCTTGTCCCGGCAAGCACGAGGCTCCCGTAGCTGCGTCGGCCTGAGCCCATCCCAGGTAGACACCCGTTTTCGCACCGTTTGCGCACCTGATTCATCTAGACGGGCCCGTCTTTGTCGGCGTATTGTGCGAGGCGTCAAACGGGCGGCGAAGGGACGGGCACATGGCGAGCCGAAAACGCGTTGGGGCAGCGGACGGATCTGGTGAGCCTCCAAAGTCCCTGCTTGCCTCGTTTGCTGCGTACGTGCGTCTGCCGGCGCTCCCGACGAGGACCTGGATCCGCGCGATGCTCCCTCGCGTCGGCATTCCAGTGGCGTTCGCGGTGCTCTACTACGTGATAACGCGCTGGCCAGTTGGGGGCGATCCCGCCAACGTCGCGGGGGTCATGGACATGGTCGCCGCCGGCCTGGCGGCACACTGGTACTACGCTCAGTGGCGCAAGGGCCTGGGAGCGAAGCAATTTCGACTGGCGCGCTGGGCGGGCACGTTCATCTGGCTCGGCGTCTTCATCTGGATCGCTGTGCAGTTTGTCGCGTGCATGATGTCGATCGGCCTAACGAGGAGTTATGGCTCGTGGGCAGAGCTCTCAGCGAGCTACATGGCGGCCCTGACGAGCGCCGGCGTGTGGGGCGTGCTCGTGTTTGCGGCGCTCGTTCGACTCGTCGAGAAGCTGTGGGAGTGGCAGCGCGAGCGTCTTGAGCCGACGGAGGCCCTCTGGTGGGCGGACTATCTCGTGACGTTTGCCGTGTACTTCCTGCGGGTCCTCGTCGCCCTGTCCGTGGCTGCCGTCGTGTCGACGCTGCTGGCGCCGGGTTTTGGCTATCACGTGCTGTACGAGGGCTCGTGGCTGAACGGCACGCTCGTCTTCTTGCGCCAGCTGGCAGAGGCGGGGACGCTTACCATGCTGCTGCTTGCTGCGGCGTTTCGCATGGTGTCGGCTCGCTGCCGCTTGTGGATCGAGGTGCGCGAGAAGCGCGAAGGTGTGGGGGATCTGGTGTGCATGTGGGGCAAGAGGCTCTTGCGCGTTGTCGAGGTGCTCGCCTACGGCACGTTTGCGCTGGGGCTCATCGGCTCGGTCGTGGCGCTTATCTACCCGGAGGCCGGACCGACGGGCTTCGGGTGGGCCATGCTGATAGCGCAGGGGTTCCTGCCGACGTCTCTCGTTCTCCCGGTACTCGGCATCGTCGCGCTCTGCTATGCGTGGTTGGCGTATCGATGGTGGCGCGATGCTCCGGGGCGTGCTTGGAGCATGGCGGCCGCCTCCGGGCCCGTATTCTCTCGGCCCTCCAAGCCTCCCAAGCGCCCGTTTATCCTGCGCGCGCTCGTCTGGCTGCTCGCGGCGACTGCGTTGGCTGGCCTGGTTTTCCTCGTCTTGCTTGCCCTGAATGACATGCTTCTTGCCGTCAAGTACGGGGTCGGTCCCGCAGCTGTCGCGCAAGCGATCTGCTCGTCTGTCTCTGCCGGCCTGGCGGAGCCAAACATCTGGGGCATGCTCGCCATCGTCGTATGGCAGATCGTCGTCATAATCGCCATCCTTATTGTCGGCCTCATTGTGCTAGGCCTCTTCCTCGGCGGCGATGGCGCCGGCGGGGGTGGCGGTGGTGGTGGAGGGGGCGGCGGAGGCGGAGGTGGTGGATTCAGCTCGCCTTCGAGCTCTGGGAGCAGCGAGACCATCCGCGACCGCTACGGGCGTAAGCTCGCAACCGTCGAGAAGGACAACCTGTTCGGTACGCGTGTCTACGACCGCTATGGGCGCCAGATCGGCAGTGAGCGCGCGAGTTTTGACGGCAGCGACCGCTACGACATCAACGGCCACGACGTGCGGGTGCGTGACTCCGCGTTCGGTTCTGACAAGACCATCTCCGTTGATGGCGAGCGGGAGGGCCGTGTGCACGATGGCGGCTCCGACGGAGACGCCTGGTTCGACGACCGGTGGAAGTAGGGTGTCGCGCTTCGTGGAACCGCCGGGTTCGCTCGGGGCCGTAGGCACGCAGCGATCGCCCTGACGCTTGGTTGACGTGGGCGGCCCTCTCGGCTGGCAGTCTCAGCCGGTGACGGGCCGCCTGCCGGTTGAGGGGTGTTCGGCATAGCGTACATGCGTAAGATGAGGGCACGCGTGGCGCCGGTTGCCAGAGCCAGGCGAGGTTGGCCTCAGGTTGCCCGGCGCCTCGAACCCAACAGGAAGGGACGTGCGCGATGGCGAAGAAGATTCTCATGCTCTGCGGCGACTTTACGGAGGACTACGAGACGATGGTGCCGTTCCAGGCGCTGTCGATGCTCGGCTACCAGGTTGACGCCGTGTGCCCTGACAAGAAGGCTGGCGACACCGTGGCGACGGCCGTTCACGACTTCCTGGGCGAGCAGACCTACACCGAGCTGCGCGGTCACAACTTTGCGCTGACGGCGGACTTCGACGCCGTTGACCCAGCTGACTACGTGGGCCTGTTCATCACTGGTGGTCGCGCGCCCGAGTACATCCGACTGAACCCGCGCGTTCTCGAGATCACGCGTGCGTTCTTTGCCGAAGGCAAGCCCGTTGCGGCCATCTGCCATGGCCCGCAGGTCCTGACGGCCGCCGGTGTGCTCAAGGGCTACAAGGCCACGTGCTACCCTGCCGTGAGCCCCGATATCGCGCTGGCCGGCGGCGAGTACGTCGAGGTCGGTGCTGACGAGGCAGTCGTGGACCGCAACCTCGTGACGTCGCCCGCGTGGCCTGGCAACACGGCCATCTGCCGCGAGTTTGTCAAGCTGCTCGGCGCGAAGATCGAGATCTAGGCAGACAAGCTTTCGACGAGTCTGGTTCCGCCGGTAGAATTACGCCTTGCACCCGGCGAACAATGCGCCCCGAGGTTGCTTCTGGCACCCGGGGCGCTTTCGTGTCGATGGCGCTGCGCTGCCGTCTCGGCGCAGGCGACGTACTGGTTCGAGGGAAGGGATTGCCATGGACGCGATGGACATACGTTTGGCCGAGATCGAGGCAGCCGACCGGACGGAGGAGCTCGTTGGCGCCCTCATGGACGTGTGGCGCTCGTCGGTCGAGGCGACGCACGACTTTCTGACGCCTCCCGAGATCGACGCCATCGCCGGCTATGTGCCGGGTGCCCTGCGGGAGATCCCGCGGCTCGTGGTGGCGTGCGTGGATGACGCCGGCGCTCCCGTCGCCTTTGCGGGCGTGGCAGAAGACTCGCTCGAGATGCTGTTTGTCGCGCCCGAGATGCGGGGCCGGGGCATCGGGGGTCGTCTGCTGCGCCATGCCGTCGAGCACCTGGGTGTACGCCGTCTTGACGTCAACGAACAGAACCCGCAAGCGCGCGGCTTTTACGAGCACGAGGGCTTTTGCGTTGTCGGGCGCTCGGAGACCGACGCTCAGGGTGGACCATATCCCATCCTTCACATGGAGCTGGGCCGCGCCTAACGGTCTCTTGCGCACTGACGTGGCTTACGCCTTGCGCGGCCGTGCCGGTTCGGGCAGCACGCCGGTGCAGTGGGGGCAACGCGTGGCGCCTTCCTTGATCTCTTCGAGGCAGAACGGGCACACGGGTGGCTTCTCCTTCTCGGCGTCCTTCTTGTTTGAGCCCAGCAGGCTGTCGCCGAGGCTTTGGGCCTTGTTGACGGCCTTCACCAGCAAGAATACGACGAGTGCCACGATGAGGAAGTTGATGACGGCGCTCAGCAGCGCGCCGAAGTCTATCTCAGTTCCGGGGATGACGAGCCCTGAGATCTGGTCTGCCCCGCCCCCGGCGATCACGGCGATGAGCGGGTTGATGATGTTGTCGGTCAGCGACGTCACGATGCCCGTGAACGCGCCGCCGATGATGACGGCAACGGCTAGGTCGACGACGTTGCCGCGGTTAATGAACTCTCGGAACTCCTGAAAAAATGCCTTCATGTGCTGTGGCCTCCCTGTCTGATTTGGACGTCTTTCTACGGACGGTTGCATGCTTGTATGGTGCTTCAATCGAGTAGAATGCTGACCCACTGACTAGGCGGGGCCTTTCCCGGCTGTCTCGATTTCATCGCACGCCCACCCGAAAGGAACTGCCGACCATGGGCATGGACTTCAAGCGCCGCCTTCCCAACCCGCAGGAGATAAAGCAGGAGATGGCCCTGGGGCTGCTCGAGCGCGCCCATAAGAAGCAGCGCGACGCTGACATCGCCGCTGTCATGACGGGCGCCGACCCGCGCAAGCTGCTCATCATCGGCCCGTGCTCGGCTGATCGCGAGGACGCCGTCGTCGACTACTGCACGCGCCTCGCCGACCTGCAGCAAGAGGTTGCCGACAAGCTCATCCTCATACCGCGTCTCTACACGAACAAGCCGCGCACGCTGGGCATCGGCTACATGGGCATGCTGCACCAGCCCAACCCCAACGGCGAGCCGAACCTCCTCGCCGGCATTCGCGCCATCCGTCACCTCAACCTGCGCGTCATCGAGGAGACGGGCCTGTTCGGCGCCGACGAGATGCTCTACCCCGAGTACCACCGCTTCATCAGCGACCTGCTGTCCTACGTGGCCGTTGGCGCACGTTCCGTCGAGAATCAGGAACATCGCCTCGTCGCGTCGGGGCTAGACGTCCCCGTGGGCATGAAGAACCCTCCAAGCGGCGATGACTCCGTGATGCTGAATGCCATTGTTGCGGCTCAGGCGCCCCATTCGTTCATCTACCGCAACTGGGACGTCGAGAGCACGGGCAACCCGCTCGCCCATGCCATCCTGCGCGGCTATGTGGGCGGCGACGGGCGACAGCACCAGAACTACTCCTACGACCATCTCTTCGACCTGGTGCAGGCCTATGGCGAGCGCAACCTTGCCAACCGCGCCTTCATCGTCGACACGAACCACGCCAACTCGAACAAGCGCTGGGCCGAGCAGCCCCGCATCGCCAAGGACGTGCTGCACAGCTGCTCGCTCAACCCGGACATCGCCGGCATATTCCGCGGTTTCATGATCGAGAGCTATCTGGAGGATGGCTGCCAGAAGGTCGGCGGTGACGTGTACGGCCAGTCGATCACCGATCCCTGCCTCGGCTGGGAGAAGACGGAGCGTCTCGTGCGGGAGATCGCCGAGCTCGTATAGCCTCGTGCGGGTCGGGCGGCGCGAGGTCTCCCGGCCCGCTACTTGAGGAGGTCGGCGACGGTGATGCTGACGGCGTCGTCCCAGATGCCGACCGGTACGGGCTCGTCAAACGAGTACATGGCGAGCGGGCCTGTCTCAGCGTCGAAGCGGCAGACTGTTGTTTGCGAGCTGGCCGGGTCGACGATCCAATATTCGTGCACGCCGGCTGTTTCGTAGAGGCTGCATTTCGTGAAGTAGTCCCGCTTTTGGCTCGAGGGGGAGACGACTTCGACAACGAGGTCCGGCGCGCCCTCGCAGCCACGTTCTGAGAGCTTGGCTGGGTCGCAGATGACGGAGACATCCGGCTCTACGTAAGTGGAATCATCGGCGTGCAGGTTGACGGCGAACGGGGCGGGTATAACCCTGCATGGACCTCCTGCCGATGCGACGTAGTTTCCGAGCTCGCGAACCAATCCGGACACAATTACCTGATGCGTGTAGCTTGGCGGAGCGATATCGTAAAGCTTGCCGCCGATAAGCTCGGCACGCGTCCCGTCCGGAAGGTTCCAGTAGTCGTCTGCAGTACAGCTCGTGGAGGCATCGATGTTCAGAAGCGACATGGCGACCTCTTCTGTGCATGCAAAGTACTCTCATGTCCATTATACCCCGCAACGCAGGATGCCTGAGAGCGATCCCAGGCCACGCCATGAAGCAAACCTAAGTGTCCTATTGATAGATTTTCTTGTGATAAGCACTGAGGGATTGAGCGTCGGGTGTTTAGCACGGGGCTCCGTGCGGTAGAACTCTTCGCAAAGAAAAGGGCGCGCGTGCGCACTGGAAGGAGCCGTACGACCATGGCTGTCAAGGAGTTCAAGACCGAGAGCAAGAAGCTGCTCGACCTCATGATCAACTCGATCTACACGAACCGCGAGATATTCCTGCGCGAGATCATCTCCAACGCGTCGGATGCCATCGACAAGCTCGTTTTCAAGGGGCTGACCGATCCGTCTCTGCAGGTGAACCGTGCTGGCCTGGGCATCGAGGTCGCGTTCGACAAGGATGCCCGCACCATCACGGTCACGGATAATGGTATCGGCATGAGCGCCGAGGAGCTCGACCGCAACCTGGGCACGATCGCCCACTCGGGCAGCGAGCAGTTCAAGAAGGACCTCGCTGCGCAGGAGCAGGCGGCCAAGGACGGGGACGCGAAGGCGACTGACGAGGATACCGAGGTCTCCGAGGCCGAGGAGGCCAAGCCCGTTGGCGGCAAGGAGGTCGACGTCATCGGCCAGTTCGGCGTCGGCTTCTACTCGAGCTTCATGGTTGCCGAAAAGGTGCGCGTCGTGAGCCGTGCGTTCGGCTCCGACACGGCGAACGCCTGGGAGTCCGACGGCCTCAACGGCTACGAGGTCACGCCGGCTGCTGCGGGCGAGCTCGATGGCCCCGACGATCACGGCACGATCGTCACGCTGCACCTGCGCCCCTCGACGGCCGACGACAACACCGACGAGCTGCTGAGCGAGTGGAAGCTCAAGGGCCTCGTCCGCAAGTACTCCAACTACATCCACTACCCCATCAAGATGGAGGTCTCCAAGCGCCGCGAGCTGCCGAAGCCCGAGGATGCCGGCGACGACTACAAGCCGCAGTACGAGAGCTACACCGAGCTTGAGACCGTCAACTCCATCACGCCTATCTGGACGAAGCGTTCTTCCGAGGTCACGCCCGAGGAGTACAACGAGTTCTACAAGACGGCGTTCCACGACTTCGCCGACCCGGCGCGCGTCATCTCGTTTCACGCCGAGGGCCGCATCAGTTACGATGCGCTGCTGTTCATCCCGTCTGCGGCTCCGTTCGATCTGTACAGCAAGGACTACGAGAAGGGCCTGGCGCTCTACCAATCCAACGTGCTCATCCAGGACAAGTGCGCTGAGCTACTGCCCGACTACTTCAACTTCGTGCGTGGCATCGTGGACTCACCCGACGTGTCGCTGAACATCTCGCGCGAGACGTTGCAGCAGGACGCACAGCTCAAGGCCATTGCGCGTCAGGTCGAGCGCCGCGTGCGCACCGAGCTGCGCAAGATGCTGACCGACGATCGCGCCGCCTACGAGACGTTCTTCGGCAACTTTGGCCGCGGGCTCAAGTTTGGCATTTACGCGAGCTACGGCATGAAGGCCGCCGAGCTGGGCGACCTGCTGCTGTTCTGGAGCGCCAAGCTCGGCAAGCTCGTGACGCTGCGCGAGTACGTTGACGCGATGGCAGATGGGCAGGACAAGATCTACTACGCCGCGGGCGACGCGCGCGAGCGCCTCGAGAAGACGCCGGCTGTCAAGGCGGCGCTGGGCCACGGCTACGACGTGCTGCTGTGCACGGAGGACGTCGACGACTTCATGCTGCAGGCCATGCGCGTATACCATATCGATGAGATCCCTGCGGTCGAGGACGACGCCGAGCCGACGCCGGCGCGCGACGTCGAGTTTGCCAACGTGGCCGACGCCAAGCTCGACCTGGCGACTGACGAGGAGAAGCAGGAGGCCGAGAAGGCTGCCGACGAGAACAAGGCGCTGCTCGACGCCGTGAAGGAGGCGCTGGGTGACAAGGTATCCAGCGTGAGCGTCGCGGCTGGTCTTGGCGACACGCCTGCGGTCGTGACGGCCGAGGGTCCCATCTCGCTCGAGATGGAACGCGTCATGGCGCAGGGTCCCGAGGCAGGCTACGCTCCCAAGGCCCAGCGCGTGCTCGAGCTCAACGCGAGCCATCCCGTCTTCGGCAAGCTTGCTGCGGCGCAGGCCGCGGGCGATGCCGACAAGGTGGCGCTCTACGCCGGCGTCCTGCTCGACCAGGCCCTGCTTGTGGCAGGCCTGCCGGTCGAGGACCCGGTGGCGTTTGCTGAGAACGTCTGCAAGCTCATGTAGGGTCTGCGCGGACCACGGCACGGCATCTGCGGCGTTGCCGATGGACTCGCCGTCGTACGCGTCGCCCATCGGCGCCTTGCATCTGCCGCACCGTGGCCGCGCAGACGGGGCGACTTGGACCGATCGGGGTACCTGTGGCCTTATGACTGTGCCCCGGCGGGAGGGGTGTGCGCCCCCCGCCGGGGCTGGATGGCCAAAATCTTGCGTTATGAAATCTCGTGCTACAAAACCTCGTTTCATGCACGATGAGAGCGACTTGCTAGGGTAATTCATAGATCGTTTACCTGCGGTGATACAAATAGACGTGACTGTGTTATCGGTCGATACGCCACGTATTCGTACATAAGACACGAAAACGTAGCAGCGAAATTCACGAAGCCCGGTTTTGTAACATGAGGCGCCGCCACGGGGGCCAGTACCGGAAGACCCTGTCCGTTGCGTTGAGACGGCGCCGCCTGCGGGATTGCGCCGGAAGTCGGCGTCGTCTCGCACGAGCCGTGGTACCGTATCCGCGACCGCAGATGAGCCGGCGTGGGCTTGCTTGGAAACGGGATGCGCCGGCGGGTCACCGACACCGAGACACGATTGGATGGGTCCGATGGATCTGTATGGCGACAACCGGGCGTTTGGCAGCGAGCGCACGGAACTTTGTGATAAGCGCTGGGTCGACCCCGCGTCGGGCGAGGGCGAGGCGTTTCCCCGTGGTACGGCAAACCTGCTGCAGGTTGTGACCGTACGCAAGGACGGTTCGCAGCGCACGGCGTTCGCATTTCGCGTGGGCGGCGAGGGAGACGTTCCGGCTGAGGCCTCGGCAGAGCCGAAGGGCACGCAGGCCGAAGAGCGGGCCAGCGATGTTTCTGCGAGCGAGGTGGCACCCGAGAATGCGCAGGCCGACGAGGCGGGAGAGGCCTCCGCTCCCGCTCCTGCCGAAAGCGACCCGCAGGCCGTCGGGGCTCTGAAGGAGGCGGTCGACCTCGTCAATCGCATGCTTGACCAGGCTGGCGAGCTGGCGCGCCACGAATTCGGATACGTGGGCGGCATCCAGGTGGGCGTACCTCAGGAGGGCGCCGGCTATACGTATGTGACGGTCGTCGCGCGTGACGCGCACGGTCAGCCCAGCGCCGCCCCGTTGCACCTGCATATGGAGACGAGCAACGAGCCCGGCTGCCCCGACTCGCTGAGCAGCAAGATCGAGTACAGCCTGGATGGCACGCCGCTTCGCCTGCTGCTCGTCGAGTATGGCGACCAGTATTCTTGCCGCGTCGTCGTGAACGTCAACGAGAAGTCGGGCAAGCTCTCTGTCCAGAAGGTTGAGGAGTTCAAGGGCGCTGAGCAGCGTCCGCACCTGCTGTACAAGCGCGGTTGGACGCCCGGTTCGAAGGAGGATGGCGAAGGCGGCCGCGGTTCGCGCGACCGGGACCGCGGAGGGTTCCGCGGGCGTGACGAGCGCCAGGGCGGTCGTGGCGATGGCCGACGAGAGGGCCGAGGCCCTCGTGGCGGAGAACGCGAGCGCTGGGACGATCGCGGGTGGGATGACCGCGGCGGGCGCGGTGGCTGGCGGGACGACGATCGCCGCTCGGGTGATCACGACCGTGGCAGCCGTTGGGGCTCTCGCAGCGACGCCGCACGCCAGGGTGGGCGCGACGAGCGCAGGGGCTGGGACGACCGCTCGCGTGATGACCGTGGCGGCCGAGGCGACTGGCGTGTCGAGCGAGAGGGCTCGCGCGATGGCTGGGGTCGTGACGACCGTGGGGGCCGAGGTGATTGGGGCCGTAGGGACGCCGATGGGCGAGAGGGTCGTTCTTGGCGAGAGGCCGACGCGCGCTCCGACCGCGGGGATAGGCGCGGCGGGGGCCGCTGGGGCGCCGGCGATCGCGACGCCCGCGGCGACCGCCCAGGTCGTTCTGACTGGCGCTCGGATCGCGACGCTCGCGACGGAGACGGCCGGGGCACGCGCGGCGATCGCGGAAGCTGGTCGGGCGATCGTGGCGGGCGCGACCGTGGCCCGCGCGACGACCGGGGCGGCTCTCGCGGACGCGGCGGCGACGATCGCCGTGGACGTCGCGATTCGTCCGGCTGGAATCGCTAGGCTGGTGGGGCTGGTGACAGCCCCTCATATTGCATGACGTCACCAAAGGCGGCCCGTTGGAGTTCTTTTCCGGCGGGCCGCTCTTTTCTGTGGTGACGGGCGCGTCAGGCGAAGCCCAATGGGCACGGCCGCAAACGCTTTGCTCGCGCCGGGGGATGGCGGGGTGGCCCGCCAGGATGTCTCGCCCCGTACCTCCTCGCGTGGCATCCCGATGGGGGACGCGGCGGCACACCTCGCGCCGCCTGCAACGATGCGCGCTGCATGGCATAATGCGGCAAGCTGCGGCAATCGGGCCCAGCTCTCGGCTTTCACGGCAGGACGGTAGGCACACCATGAGCGACTCGTACACCATTCTCAAGCACAGGGCCATCTTTGACCTGTACGCCATCAAGGAGGACGGCGACCCGTTCATGGCGGCAGCCGAGCAGGTTGTCGCGTGGTTTGTCGAGAAGGAGAAGCGCTACGAGGGCAGCCCCATCGCCGAGGACTTTGCGCGGCGAGGCGCCTTCCCGCAGGCGCTGGACTACCACATGCCGAGCGACTACGACGGCGGCGACTATGACGCCGACGAGTGGCCGGCCCTCGCCTGCGCGTCCGAGCGAGACGAGGCGAACGTCCTCACGGGCTGGGTCGTGGAGTACGATGAGCCCGACGGATCGCACGACGACCGCCGCTGGCATACGATCGTGCGCCTGAGCCGAACGGATGCTGGCGCCTGCCGAGTCGAGATGCAGACGACGTGCCGGCCCATCGCCGAGCTCGCCGAGCCGCTGCCGACGACCATCGCTGCTCCGGCGCTGCTGCGCACGATCATCGCCCTGCCGTGGTTTGTCGCCAAGGTGGGTCCGACGCAGCTGCAGACGGTGCCGAACAAGCTGACGGTTCAGACGTTCGACCACTTTTCCGCCGCCCTGACCGATGCGGGGCGCCGCATCCCGCTCGTTTTGTTCTGCACGGGCTATGACGGCAAGATCCCCGAGCAGGCCAAACAGCTTGCCCGGCGCGCTCTGGGTACGGCCAACGTGTATGTGCTCGACTGGTCCAACGAGCCCCTGCGCGCCAAGCTCGAGGCACTGTTCGAGCGCGGAACGGCGGCTGACCAGTATGCCTGCCCGCGCAACTCGTGCCGCATGTACATGCCGGGCATCGACCTGACGAATCCCAACGCGTCCATGTCCCACGAGAGCTGGAACCGCGAGGCGCTCCAGGAGCTGCGTCCCTCGCAATTTGCCGAGCGGCTGGCGCGGCGGTTCATTCCCTCCGAGGTCGTCTGGGGTATCGCTGGTGCTCCCCAGGCTTCCCAGGGTGAGGCTGCGGAGTAGCGCTTCGCGGCCGCGCCTACTTCTCATATGTGGATATGCGCGGGGCTCTGGTGCCGTTTGTGACGCCGGGCCCCGCTTTGTTTACATGCGTCCCTGTTTTGCAAACGTGCCATGTGACCTGCGACATTACCGAGAGCTTACATTTTCTTTACGAGAAGCGGCAGCTGCGCTCGATATGCTAGCTAACGCTTCTCTTACGGAGTCCTTACGCCATAGTTACGAATGCTCGACGGGTCGCAGTCCCATAATAAGGAAGTCCTCACGCGTCTTCCTCTGCGCACCCCGGCGCCCGTCTCGCGTGGCGCCCGACTGTCGGATGTCGCACGACCGAGGATAGAAGGCCGCATGGAGATCGCAACGCTCGTCATCGTGGGCATGGTCATCGTGACTGCCCTCGTTTTCGACTTCACGAACGGGTTCCACGACACGGCGAACGCGATGGCCACATCGATCGCAACGGGTGCGCTCAAGCCGCGCACCGCCGTCATCGCCGCGGCCATCCTCAACCTCGTGGGGGCGTTTCTCTCCACGGAGGTCGCCAAGACGATCTCGGGCGGCATCATCAACGAGCAGGCCGTAACCATCGCTCCAGAGTTCATATTCGCGGGTCTCGTCGGCGCCATTCTGTGGAACCTGACGACGTGGCTTGTCGGACTGCCGTCAAGCTCGTCGCATGCGCTGTTCGGCGGGCTCGTCGGCGCCGTCATCGTGGGCGCGGGTGTGCAGGGCATCAACTTCGGCATGGTTGTCGTCAAGGTGCTCATCCCTGCGCTCGTCTCGCCCGTCGTGGCGGGCCTTGCATCGTTCTGCGCGATTCGCATCATCCTCGCTATCGTGCGTGGCATGGACGCGCGCGCCGTGGAGAGCGGCTTCCGTCATGGCCAGACGATCACGGCGTGCCTCGTGGCCCTGTCGCACGGCACGAACGACGCCCAGAAGACGATGGGCATCATCACGCTGGCCCTGATCTCCATCGGTGCACAGCCCTCGGGTTCCTCTCCCGAGCTGTGGGTTGTCGCCGTGTGCGGCCTTGCCATCGCGCTGGGCACCTATTCGGGCGGTTGGCGCGTCATTCGCACGCTGGGCAAGGGGCTCACCGAGATCGGGACGCCACAGGGGTTTGCGGCGGAGGCATCGTCGGCTGCGACCATTCTTGTCTCGTCGCACCTGGGCTTTGCGCTCTCCACGACGCAGGTGTGCTCCGGCTCCATTATCGGCACGGGCCTGGGTGCCAAGACGCCGGTAACGTGGTCGGTGGCGGGACGCATGCTCGTCGCGTGGCTCGTGACGTTCCCGTGCGCGGGCATTGTGGCCGCCCTGGCCTGCGCCTTGGCTAAGACGGGCCTGATCGGCACGTTCGTCGTAGCGCTGCTTGCGGCCATCGTCGCCCTGGCTATCCTACGCCTGTCGAAGCGCAACCCCGTTACGGCGACGAACGTCAACGACGCCTCCGCCGTGTCGATCGAGCCGTAACGTCTGAATGCGAAAGGGGGATCACGAATGGTAGCGGAAGAGATCGGCAGCTTTGTGCTCGTGCTCGTCGTTGCCGTGTGCGTGGCCGGCGCCATCAGCGCTCTGTATGCTACGGGCCTGCGCCTGTGGGGCGCGGGCGGCGGAGAGGCGGGTGCCAACCGTCCCGTTGCGATTGCGTGCTTCGCGGGATGTGTCGTGATTGTCCTGTTTGCGCTTTGGCTGATGATCCCAGCGTTTCACTGAGGTCTACATACCCAGTTCGCACCCGAAGGAAGGCAAGAGATGATAGACATCTTGGTGGGTATCGACGGGAGCGAACGCGGCGAGCGGGCACTTGTGTGGGCGTCGCTCTATGCCCGGCGTGTACAGGGCGGGCTGACGCTTCTGACGGTGGTCGACCCCAGCGCGGCTCGACAGGTTGGCGTGCAGGCCGAGGAGGCGGTTCGCTCGGCCGAGAAGGCCCTGGCCGCCAGGCGTGACGAGCTTGTTGCCAGATGCCCCGGCATGGCGGTGGAGGCGCGGGTTGTGCAGGGTAAGCCCGTCGACGGGATCGTCGATGCGGCCGCGGGCCACAGCATGATTGTCGTGGGCACGCACCACGGCCTGAGCGTGGGCGAGGCCATCGGCGGGGCGAAGGGCCTGCGCGTGTCGGTGTCCGTCAGCATTCCCACCGTTGTCGTGCCAGCCGGATGGGCGCCCGAGGACGAGGGGGCCGGCATTGTCGTGGGCGTGGGCCCCGACCAGGTGAGCGAGAACGCCGTGACCTTTGGCGTTCAAGAGTCGCTCTCGACAGGGGAGCCACTTGAGCTCGTGTCCGTCTGGGGGCTGCCTCCGTTTCTTGAGGTGCCGGCGGAGGTCATGGGCGGCGGCGTCGGTCCGGTGGGCGTGTCATTTCAGCACAAGCTGGACGACCGGGTGCGCCTTCTGGGGGATACCCACCCGGGCCTGTGCGTGAGCGGCCACGCCGTCGAGGGCTCGTCGCCGGCAAAGGCGCTTATCGAGCGCAGCCGAGGCCATCGCATGCTCGTGCTGGGCACCCACTCGCGCACGGCGCTGGGGCGCGCCCTGTTTGGCTCGACGGCCCATGCCGTGCTGCTGAGCCCGAGCGTCCCCACCGTTGTTGTGCCACTGCCGTAAGGCTACATCGGCGCGGGCTTCTTGGCTGTGTGCCGACAGGCGGCTGTCGTGCCCAGCGCGCCACTTGGGCAGGCTGCCACACACGCCCCGCAGCGCACGCACTCCGGGTGGTTGGGCGTCTGAGCGGGATTGACCTGCATGGGACATGCTTTCGCACAGGTCCCGCACCTCGTGCACGTATCCGCATCGACGCGATGCCTCAGCACGGCGATGGGGTTGAAAACGGAGTACACGGCGCCCAGTGGACAGAGGTATTTACAGAACGGTCGATAGACGATTATCGAGAGCGCGATAATACCGATAAGCAGCGCGACTTTCCACGTGTAGAGCCATCCGATGGCCCCGCGCAGCGTCTCGTTGAGCGCGACGAGCGGGATGCCGCCCTCCAGCGTGCCGACGGGGCAGAGTAGCTTGCAGAACCACGGGGCGCCCTGGCCAAGCAGGTCGACGGCGAACAACGGCAGCAGGATGACGAACACAGCCAGGATGACGTATTTGAGCTTGCGGAGCAGCCGGTCGCCGCGGAACGTGCTGACCTTGCGCAGAGGGCGGGGCAGCGGGATCTTGTGCAGCAGCTCCTGGATGAGGCCGAACGGGCAGAGGTATCCGCAGACGAAGCGCCCGACGAGGGCGCCGACGAGCATGAGGAAGCCGGCGACGTAGAACGTCAGGTGAAATCGAGAGCTGCCGATGACGGCCTGCAGCGCGCCGATGGGGCACGACCCCAGCGCGCCGGGGCACGAGTAGCAGTTGAGACCGGGCACGCAGAGGCTCTTGAGCGAGCCCTTGTAGATCTTCCCCTGCACGAATCCGATGAGATAGCTGTTCGTGAGCAGCGCCCATGCGGCCTGGATGCCGTGCCGGCGCCAGGGTCCGCGCGGGCGGTGCGAGGACGTGCAGTCCTTGAATGATCCGGTGCACATGGGACGCTTGCCTCCGTTCGAAAACGCTGGGGCATGGGAACCTTGGAGACCGAAGTCGCATCCGGGACCGCAAGCTCAGTCTGTGCTTTGGGCTCTGTCGCGCGCCTACCCGATGCCGATGCACTCGAGGCAGATGGCGACAGCCTTGCGCAGCACGACGACGGCCTCTCCGCGCCAGACGCCGACGGCCATGCAGGCGACGCCTGCCAGCGCAACGAGCGGCCCGACCCACCAGGGCACGCCTCTCAGGTGGATGCCCCTGGGCGCGGGCTGCCCGGCGGGAGGCGTCGCGTTGTGCTCGACGGCTTTCATCGCCGCGCCCCTAGGCCTGATCCTCAAGGGCGGCGAGTTCCTGCTCGATGACCTGCTTCCAGCCCTCGAACGTGCGTGCGCCGGCATACGTCTTCCCGACGATGTTGCCCTCGCTGTCGACGAGGAAGCTCTCGGGGAAGCTCTCGATGCCGGTGAGCCTTCCGTTCATCTCCGAGGCGTCGGGCACGATCAGCGGGAACTGCACGCCGCTCACGCGCTTGAGCCTCTGCGCCTGTTCGACTGCCCACTCGTCGAGATTGCCCTTCTCGGTGACGGTGTCGAGCACGACGCCCACGACGTTGACGCCGCTCTGCTCCATGGTCGCGCGCAGCTGCTCGAGCTCGGGCATCTCCTCGACGCACGAGGGGCACCACGTCGTGAGCACGTTGACGAGCGTGAGCTTGGCGCTGCCAAACAGCTCGCGGGAGTCGATGGCCGCGCCCTCGACGTCGGTCGTCGTCCAGTCGCCGACAGAGGAGACGCCCTCGATGCGGCCGACGGAAAATGCCGTGAGCGTGTCGGAGGGGTCGAGCTCGCGCATGGCGGAGATGGTCGTCTCGATGCCCGTGAGCTGGGTAATCTCATCGGGGCTTGCCTGTGAGCTCGTGCTGAGGTAGTAGACGTACGCGCCGTCGGGGCTCTCGCCGAGCTTCGTGTGCTCATCGCAGCCGGTGAGGTCGTCGAGCTGGCTTTCGTAAGCCTTCTCGTAGGCGCCGAGCGTGCCGATGCGGCGCAGCTCGCTTCGCCATGCTTCCGGGTCGACGGTGGATACCTCGCGCGTCTTCTGCTCGTCGGTCAGCGCGCAGAAGACGAGGTGGGCGTAGCGGATGGCCGTCCAGTCGTCCGTGTAGCTTTCCTGGGCGAACGCAAAGACGTCGCGGCTCGCCATGGCGTCCTGGAGGCTTTGCGGAAGCTTAGCCGTGAGGCCGAGGTAGGGGTAGCTGAGCTCAGGCTGTTCCTGGATGCCGGTGTCGGCGGGGCGGAACGTGACGGCGGTGCCCGACGTGGACTCGCTTTCCTTCTCGCCGGTATCGCCCTGCTCGTCGAAGCGCTCGATCTCGGTGGAGGCGTCGGGGATGAACGCGGTGGAGTCGACCTCCTGCGTGCTGGCAGTACTTGCGTCCGGGGACGTTGGCTGGCTCGCGTCGGGAACTTGCTCCGTGGGGCCGCAACCGCCCAGCAGCGCAAGCGACAGCGCGGCGCCTGCGAGTCCCACCGGGACGAGGGCACTCCTGTGGGCGTGGGTCTTCGTGGACGTCCTGGCCATGGAGGGTCTCCTTTTGCTCGAAGTTGACGTGATTATGATGCCAGGGGCTGCATGAAGTCCACGCCCGGTTTGCCTCGACAGCGCGTCGAATGCGGACTGACGGGGATCTGTTTGCGGCAGGTTGAGGGTTTTTGCTCAGAAAACCGCAGGTTTGTTGAGGCTTTTGGAGTCGCCTTCCTCCAAAGAGAAGCCTATCGGCCCACATTCGACGGATTTGTCTCGCCGGATGGGGCTCGCCGCGCATGCTCTGGTACGATGGTCCATCCGGCACGTTCGATGGCGAGGGGAGCGGCACGGCTGTGGCAGGCGAGGGCACGGATATGACGGCGGGCACTGGCGGACAGGGGGCTTCGGCGGACGGTTCGGCTCCCGTCCCCACAAAGACGCTCGTCATCGCGGAGAAGCGCAGCGTCGGCCGCACGATCGCCACGTTCCTCGGCTGCCGCGCCGACCACGGCTCATGGATCGGCGGCGACGCTTACGACGTCACGTGGGCCCAGGGCCACCTGCTGCGCCTGCTCATGCCCGACGAGTACGACGACCACCCCGAGTGGCGCGAGCGCGGCACGGCGGCGCTGCCCATCATCCCGTCGGCCGACGGCTGGCGCTGGGCCGTCTCGCGCGAGCGTGGCGCCGACGCGCAGTACCAGGTCGTCGCGGGCCTGCTGGCCAGCGGCTCCTACGCTCGCGTCATCAACGCCTGCGACCCCGACCGCGAGGGCCAGTGTATCGCCGACCTCGTGCTGCAGTTCGTGGGCTGCACGCTGCCGGCCGATCGCCTGTGGTGCTCGTCACTGGAGGACGCGGCGCTCGCCAAGGCGTTCAAGCGACTCAAGCCCAACACCGAGTACGCCGGTCTGTTCCGCTCGGCCGTTGCGCGCTCGCAGGCGGACTGGCTCGTCGGCATGAACGCGAGCCGGCTCTACTCGGCGTCCATGCGTTCGGCGCAAAGCGTCGGCCGCGTCCGCACGCCCACGCTGGCACTCGTCGTGGAGCGCGACCGCCTCATCGCGTCGTTCAAGAGCAAGGACAGCTTCCGCGTGCGGCTCGACCTGGGCGACGGCTTCTTCGTGACCGGCGAGCCGGGTCCTGACGGCGCGGCGGCCAAGGAGGTGCTTGCCGCGGCCCAAGGCGCCCCGTGCGAGATCATCGAGGTCGAGCGCAAGCAGGGCCGCGAGGGCGCCCCGACGCTGCTCAACACGACGGGCGCCCAGAAGCTCGCCAGCGAGCGGCTTGGCATGTCTCCCGACGCCGTCGACCGCGTGCTGCAGTCGCTCTACGAAAAGAAGCTCGCCACCTACCCACGTACGGACTCTCGCTTCGTGAACGCCGAGGACGGCGCGATGCTCGAGGGGCTCATCAACGCGGTGGCCGACGAGGCACACGTGGGGGCCGACGTCGCCCGGACGTATCGCTCCATGCCGCACGACGTCTCGAAGGTCGTCGACGACAGCAAGGTCGAGGGCCACGGCGCCCTGCTGCCCACACGCCAGCTTACGGCGGCACGCCTCGCCGCGCTCACCGAGGAGGAGGCCGCCGTCGCGCGGATGCTGTGTGAGTCGCTGCTCGCGGCCACCGCTCCCGATCGCATCTTCGACCGCGTGGCCGTGAAGGCGACGTGCCAGGGTCTGCCGTACAGCGCGAGCTCGGTGAGCGACGTCGACGCGGGCTGGAAGCGCCTGCGTAAGGCGGCGAGCAGCGCGAAGGGGCGCGGAACTGCGGGCGGAGAGGGCGCGTCCGAGGGGGCCGACGACGCGACGGCTACGCGCATACCGGCGGACCTTAAGGCGCCGAGCACGCGCGTCGTTGCAGGTGGTGAGGTCAAGAAGACGACGGCCAAGCCCCCGCGGCGCTATACGGACGCCACCTTGCTCGCTGCGATGGAGCACGCGGACCACTTCGTCGAGGGCGACGAGCTCAAGGCTGCCATCAAAGATTCGTCGTCGCACTCGGGCGGCATCGGTACGCCGGCGACGCGCGCGGGCATTATCGCCTCGCTTGTCGAGCGTGGCTATCTGGCGCGCAAGGGCTCGACGCTCTCGTCGACGCCCGAGGGGCGTGCGCTCGTGGACGAGGTGGCGCCTGATCTCAAGAGCGTCGAGCTCACGGCGCGCATCGAGCGCGACCTCAACTCGGTGTATCGCGACAACGCCGATCCCGCCCCGTTCGTAGCCGGCGTCGTGCAGATGGTGCGCGGCATAGTGGCGAACCAGCTCGCGCAGCCGCTGCGCACCGCCCCGCCCAAGGGAGCCCCTGTGGGGACGTGCCCTGCGTGTGGCGGCAAGGTGCTCGACACCGGCAACGAGCGGGCGCCCTACCTGTGCGAGAACACGAGGCGCGAGCGCATCGAGAACCCCGACGGCTCCGTGAGCTGGCGTGACTGCGGGAGCTGCGGCTTTCGTTTGCACCGCTCGTTCATGGGGGCGTCCATATCGGCGGCGCAGGCCAAGAAGCTGCTGGCGGGCAAGCCGGTCATGCTGCGTGGCCTGACGAGGGCTGACGGCGAGCGGTTCGACAAGATCGTGGAGCTTGACGCCGAGCACAACTGGAGGCTGCGAATCGCGGCCGACCAGAGCGTCAAGGTGGGCACGTGCCCCAAGTGCGGCGGCGACGTGATGGACGTCGGCAACGAGCGCGTGCCCTACCTCTGCGAACGCAACCGTGGGGGCAGCACCCAGCATGCGGAGGCCGCGGGCGAGCAAGCTTCTTGCGACTTCAGACTCTATCGCGACTACCTGGGCAAGAAGCTCTCGAAGTCCGACGTCAAGGCGCTGCTGGCGGGGGAGACGGTGACGCTCAAGGGACTGACCTCGCGCAAGACCGGCGACAAGTTCAACGCATTCGTGACGCTCGACCCCGAGCGGGACTACCGGCCGCGCATCACCGGGTATCCCGCCGAGCAACCCAAAAAGAAGCCGACCAAGCCCGAAAAGGGCCCCAAGGTTCCGGGTGGGGATGACCAGGCGGTGCTGCCTGGCTTCGAGTGGTAGGACGGCGGAGCACACGCTCCCTAGGCCGCTTGCGGATTGCCCCCTAGTCTTCGTTATCGAACAGGTGTACGCTCTATGGGAAACCTGACGAGGTCGGAGGTGGCGATCGGCATGGTGTATACGACTCGCTATGGGGGCGAAGCGGCCCGTGCGGCGCTGGGCGGTGAGATTACGCTGACCAGTGACGGCACTACGCTGACGGGCCTCTACCTCGAGAGCCAGAAGTATTTTCTGGGTGGGGTGGCGGAGCCGCTGGTCGAGCGTGCTGACCTGCCCGTTTTCGCGCGTACCCATTCTTGGCTTGACCGCTACTTTGCGTCAGAGAAGAGCGTGGAAGCGTGGCCGACGCCAGGCGAGCTTCCCCTGGCGCCGGCAGGCAGCGACTTTCGTCAGCGTGTGTGGCGCATCCTGTGCGAAATCCCACGCGGCGAGCTGCTCACATACGGCGACATTGCGCGCCGTCTCGAGAGGGAAACGGGTCGCCGTGCCTCGGCCCAGGCGGTGGGCGGGGCCGTCGGGCACAACCCGATCTCGATCATCATCCCGTGCCATCGCGTCGTGGGCTCGACCGGCAGCTTGACTGGCTACGCGGGTGGCATATCCCACAAAGTGTGGCTGCTCGAGCACGAAGGCGTTGACCTTGCGGCGCGCGGCCTGTTCGCTCCGGTGCACGGTACGGCTCTCTAGGAGGGTTTGATGGCGTTCTTCCCGTATGGTGAGATCGAGACGGACTACCTGCGCTCAAAGGATGCCAAGCTCGGTGCCGTCATAGACCGGCTCGGGCACGTCGAGCGCGAGATGGACGGCGACCTGTTCGCTGCCGTGTGCCACCACATCGTCGCCCAGCAGATCTCCAACGCCGCGCTCGCCACCGTGTGGGGGCGGCTGCTGGCACTGACGGGCGGCGAGGTCAATGCGATGCGCATCCTCGGGGCGGGGCCCGAGGCGCTGCAGGCGTGCGGAATGACGCACCGCAAGGCCGGGTACATCGTCGACTTCGCGCAGCGCGTCGACGAGGGCTCGTTCGATCTTGCCGCAGTCGGCGAGATGGGCGACGAGGAGGCCATCTCGGCACTGAGTTCGCTGCGGGGCCTGGGTCGCTGGACGGCCGAGATGATCCTGCTGTTCTCGCTCGGAAGACCTGATATCCTCGCCTTTGACGACCTGGCCATCCAACGCGGAATGCGCATGGTGTACCGGCATCGTGCCATCACGCGCCCCCTGTTCGAGCGTTACCGGCGGCGGTTGTCACCCTACGGATCCACGGCGAGCCTCTATTTCTGGGCCGTCGCGGCCGGCGCCCTGCCCGAGCTTACCGATCCCGCGCCCAAGAAGAAGGCCCCTGTGCGCGGGAATGCCGGCTGAGGGAAGAGGCGCGTGGTATCTGCAACGGCTGCCTCAAGCGCAGGGAGGTCCTCAATGATCGTGCTCGTGGTGAACGCGGGAAGCTCCACCCTCAAATGCCAGCTCATCCAGACCGATGGCAAGGTCTCGCTTATGAAGGCGCTTGCCGAGAAGATCGGCGAGCCCGATGCACGCCTGCGCGTCTCGTTTCCGCCGGTGCCTGGCAAGCTCGAATACGAGGTCGGCGGCCTGGCGGTCGAGGAGGTGCTCGGACGATTGCTGGACATCATGACCAGCGAGCAGTCCTCGCCCATCTCGTCGATCTCTGAGATCGAGGCCATCGGCAACCGCATCGTCTCCGGTGGCGAGTACTTTGCCGCGTCTACGGTCATCGATGACGAGGCGTTCGAGAAGATCCGCCGCTGTGAGGTCCTCGCGCCCCTGCACAACCCGCCTGCCGACGCCTGCATCGCCCTGCTGCGCCGCTTGCTGCCCGACACGCCGCAGGTTGCGGTGTTCGACACGGCGTTCCATCAGACGATGCCGCCCGAGGCCTACATGTACCCGCTGCCGATGCGCTACTACGAGCAGCATCGCATCCGCCGCTATGGGGCGCACGGCACCTCGCATCGCTATGCGGCGCAGCAGGCGGCAAACCTGCTGGGACGTCCTCTGAACGACTTAGGCATCATCACGTGCCACCTGGGCAGCGGTGGCAGCATCACTGCGGTCAACCACGGCGTCTCCATCGACACGACGATGGGCTTCACGCCGCTCGAGGGCCTCATGATGGGCACGCGTTCCGGCTCGATCGATCCTGCCATCGTCACGTATATCATGCGCCGTGACGGCATCAGCTTCGACGAGATGGACCGCATCCTCAACAAGGAGTCGGGCATTCTTGGCATCTCGGGCTTTTCGAGCGATATGCGCGAGGTCCTGCAGGCCGCTGACGCCGGCGACGAGAACGCCGAGCTTGCCATCCGCATGTACGTTCACAAGGTGCAGAAGGCCATCGGGTCGTTTTACGCGCTCATGACGCGCACGGACGCCGTTGTCATGACGGCTGGCATCGGCGAAAACTCGGCCGAGCTGCGCGAGCGCATCTTTGCGGGCCTGGCGCACATGGGGATGATTCTCGACAGGGAGCGCAACAACGTCGTGGGTGCCATCGGGACGAACCGCATCGTGTCGATCGACGACTCTCCCATCAAGATCTGCGTCGTGACGACCGACGAGGAGATGCGCATCGCTCGCGAGACCGACGCCCTCGTAAGCGGGCGATAGGGCTGCGGGATCGCACGGGGCGGGTTTCTGTCGCGCAACCGTGCTAGGGTGGTCTCATCGAGGCTCGCATGTCGAGCGGGAAGGAGTATCGCCATGAGAACGTTTATCGCGTTGGAGCTGCCCGATGTCTTCGCCGATGAGGTCGCAGCCATGGGTCGCAGGCTTGCACTGAGCTGCGAGGGCCGTTTTGTGCGCCGGGAGACCTACCACGTGACGCTGGCGTTTCTCGGCGAGATCGACGAGGCTACCTCTCGCGATGCCGTGGGCGCGCTGGAGGAGGCGTGCGCCGGCCGAGGACCCGTGCCGCTGCGCAGCGAGGGTCTGGGCAAGTTCGGCCGACCTCGTGACGCGACACTGTGGCTGGGGCTCGAGACGGCGCCTGAGCTGGTGAGCCTGGCGACGTCCGTTAGAGAGTGCCTGGCCGCCCGCGGTGTCACCTTCGAGGAAAAGCCGTTTCGCCCGCACGTGACGCTGGGACGCCGGGTTCGCCTGCCGCACGGTGACCTGCCCGTGCTAGAGTTCCCCGAGTCGTCACAGGCGACGCGCGTCACGCTGTTCAAGAGCATCCTCGAACCCGACGGCGCCCGCTACAAGCCTCTGCATACCGTGGCGCTGTCCGAGGCGTAGGGTTTTGCCCCAAAGTCCGCACATCGCGCTAACAATCCGCCCACATGCACCGCGCTAGAATGTGCCTTCTGAAATCGGGAGGAAGGCGCTGACGATGGTGCAGGATGAACGGGTGAGCGGAGCAGGCCAAGCGGCGGGAGAGCAGCTGACGCTGCGCATGCTGTTGCCGCTCATCGGACTCACGTTCTCGGCGTTTGTGTTCAACACGTCGGAGTTCATGCCCATCGGCCTTCTGACCGACATCGCCGCCGACCTGGCTGTCTCCGAGGGCGTGGCCGGCATGATCATCACGGTCTACGCGTGGGCCGTCATGTTGCTGTCGCTGCCACTGATGATGGCCGCGTCGCGCTTCGAGTATCGCACGCTGCTCATCGCTGTCGTCATCGTCTTCGCCGTCGGCCAGGCGCTCGCGTTCTTCTCAACCGGCTTTGCCATGTTGCTCGTCGCGCGCCTCGTCGTTGCCTGCGCGCACGCGGTGTTCTGGTCGATCACGACGCCGATGGCCGTGAGCGTCGTCTCACCGCGCTACCAGTCACTCGCTATCGGCATGGTGTCGGCTGGCACGTCCATTGCGATGATCCTCGGCATGCCGCTCGGCCGTGCAGTGGGTCTGGCGCTGGGCTGGCGCATGGCGTTTGGCTGCGTGGGCGTCATCGCCGTCGTCATCGCCGTCTACCTGCGCCTCGTGTTCCCCAAACTCAAGGCGGGCGAGCCATTTACGCTCGCGAAGCTGCCTGTGCTGCTCAGCAACCGGGTGCTCGTAGGCATTTACGTGCTCGTTGCCCTATTCGCCACTGCGTACTACACGGGGTACAGCTACATCGAGCCGTTCCTGCAGCAGGTTGCCCTCATGGACGAGGGCACGATCACGGCGATGCTCACCGGCTTCGGTGCTGCGGGAATCGTGGGCAGCCTGCTCTACGCGCGTTTCTATGACGGGCATCGCCGGCTGTTCATCCTGGGCTCGCTTGCCGGCATCATGGTGCCGCTGCTCGTGCTGCTTCCTGCGGCGAAGCTCGGCGTGGGAGCCGTCCTGGTCGTCTGCGTTATCTGGGGCATGTGCGCCACGGCGTTCAATGTGGCGTTCCAGGGCGTTATGGTGGGCATTACGACCACCGAGACCGCTGCCGTCGCAATGTCCATCTACTCCGGCATCTTCAACCTGGGGATCGGCCTGGGGACGGCGATTGGCGGTGGCGTGAGCTCGGCCGCGTCGGTGTCGCTCATCGGCTTCGTCGGCGGCGCCATAGCGCTGGCTGCCCTGGCGTTCTGCGCCACCTGGCTGCTCCCGCGCCTCGATGCGGCCCGAAAGGCGCGCTCCTAGGCTCGGAGCGGCCCAGAGCAGGAGCGCGCGGGGCCTTTCTGGTCAAAACACCCCTGCTTTGCGAGGGGATCGGGGCGAACCATGAGGCCGCTCGGCTCCGGTGTGCACAAAAGCGCAGGTCGGCTGCTCCTGGAAGAGCGCATGGGACGCCGAGGTACCCCGCAGCGGCCCTATCGACTCGCAAAGCTAGGCTGTTTTGGCCAACGGGGGCCTTGCTTCTCCTGCTCTGGCGCTCGCTGCTCCTTATGCGGGGTCGTCGACGAACCCGACGCGGTATTCCTTGAAGACAACCTCGCCCTCTTCCTGTGTCGCGTCCAGGTCGACGTCGGCCCAGATGCCGAAGTCGCGGTCCCCGTCGTTGTCGCTGAACACCTGGTGGGCGTGCCACACATGCGCGGCTTTCTCGTCGGAGGAATCCAGCTCGAGGAAGGCCCAGGAGCGCGCGTCGGCGTCGAGCTGGATTTCCTCGTGTGCCTCGTAGAACGCGTCGAGCGCCTTGCGCCAGCGGCCCTCGCCGAAGCCCCACGCCCCGTCGAGCGCGCCCAGCTCCTTCGTGTCACCGCGGGCGGCCAACGTCACGCGGCGCATGAGGGCGTTGCGCACGAGCACGGTCAGGCCGCGACGGTCGTGGACGACCTCGTCGGCGGCCGTCGGGGGCGCCGCGTCGAGCGTCTCGCCGGCGCTGGCCCACTCGTCCACGAGGCTCGAGTCGACGGAGCGCACGACGAGACCGAGCCACGACACGATGTCGTCGAGCTGCTCGGTGCGCTTGTCCGTCGGGATTGTGCGGTCGAGCACGCGGAAGGCGTCGGAGAGGTAGCGCAGCAGGATGCCCTCGAAGCGCGCCATGTTGAGCCCGGCGACGTAGCCCTTGAAGTCGGCGACGCACTCGAGCATGTCGCGCAGCACGCTCTTGGGGGAGAGGTGGTAGTCGTTGGCCCACGGCACCTCGCGGCAGTACTCGGCAAACGCCGGCTCGAGCAGGTCTTCGAGCGGCTTGTCGTACGTCACCTCGGTTATGCGCTCGATGCGCTCCTCGTACTCAACCCCGTCGGCCTTCATCTCGGCCATGGCGCGCTCGCGGGCCTTCTTTTCCTGGACGCGCAGGATCTGGCGCGGGTCCTCGAGTGTCGCCTCGACCATGGACACGACGTCGAGCGCATACGTCTCGCTCGCGGGGTCGAGCAGCTCCAGCGCCGCGAGCAGAAACGGCGAGAGTGGCTGGTCGAGCGCGAAGTCGTCGGGCAGGTCGACCGTCGTCACGTACGACACCGTGCCGTCGGCGTTCTCGACGCGCTCCACGACATCGGCGTCCACGAGCGTCGCGAATATCTCGGCGGCGCGTACGTGCAGCTGGGCCTTCTCCTCGGGCGTCTGCAGCGAGTCGTCGATGAGCTTGCTCACGCGCGCCACGGCGTCGCCGCCCTGCATGACCTCGGCGAGTACCATGGCGTGCGTGATGCGCAGGCGCGGTTTGAGCGTCTCGGGCACGCTCTCGACGAGCTTCTCGAACGTCTGCTTGTTCCAGCCGACGAAGCCCTCGGGCGGCTGCTTGCGCTTGATCTTGCGCTGCGCCTTCGGGTCGTTGCCGGCCTTGGCCAGTAGCTTGGCGTTCTCGATGTCGTAGTCGGGCGCCTCGGCGATGACGAGCCCCTCCGTGTCGAAGCCTGCGCGCCCGGCTCGGCCTGCGATCTGGTGGAACTCGCGCGAGCGCAGGCGGCGCATCTTGTGACCGTCGAACTTCGTGAGCGCCGTCAGCACGACGGTGTGGATGGGCACGTTGATGCCGACGCCGAGCGTGTCCGTGCCGCAGATGACGGGCAGCAGCCCCTGCTGGGCGAGCTTCTCTACGAGCAGGCGGTAGCGCGGCAGCATGCCGGCGTGGTGCACGCCGACGCCGCAGCCGAGCAGGCGCTGCAGGATCTTGCCGAACGCCGTCGTGAAGCGCGTACCCTTCATGGCCTGCTTCACGGCCTCGCGCTGCTCTTTGGAGGCCACGCCATAGCTGGCCAGGGACTGCGCGCTGTTGAGCGCGGCGTCCTGCGAGAAGTGCACGATGTACAGCGGCGCCTTGCCCTCGCGCAGGGCGATTTCGACCGTGCCCTCGAGAGCGGTCTCGACGTACTCATAGGAGAGCGGCACGGGGCGCTGCGCGTCGGCCACGACGTTGACGGGCGTGCCGGTGCGCGCCTGCAGGTCGCTCGCGATGGCGGACGTGTCGCCCAGCGTGGCGCTCATGAGCAGGAACTTCGTGCGGGGCAGCGTCAGCAGCGGCACCTGCCAGGCCCAGCCGCGGTCGGGGTCGCTGTAGAAGTGGAACTCGTCCATGGCGACAAAGGCGACGTCGGTGCCCTCACCCTCTCGCAGGGCCTCGTTGGCCAGGATCTCGGCCGTGCAGCAGATGACGGGCGCCTGCGTGTTGATGTGCGTGTCGCCGGTGATCATGCCGACGTTGTCGCGCCCGAGCACCTCGACGAGGTTGAAGAACTTCTCGGAGACGAGCGCCTTGATGGGAGCGGTGTAGTACGAGCGGTAACCGGTCGCCATCGCTATGAAGTGCATGCCGAGCGCGACGAGCGACTTGCCTGAGCCGGTCGGCGTGCCCAAGATGACGTGGTCGCCGGCGGCGATGTCCATGAGGGCCTCCTCCTGGTGGGGCCACAGCTCGATGCCGCGGTCTTCCACCCAGGTAAGGAAGCGCTCGAACGCCTCGTCGGTCGAGAGCCATGGATCCTCGGCGTCCAGCGCGTCGTTGGCGGCCTCGGTGGGTTCTGACCACCAGCTCGGCGACAGCGCGCCAAGCGAGCCGAACGAGTCGGCGCTTGCGTCCGCGGTGACCTCGGGGGTTCCCGTCTGCGTCTCTGCCATGTGTGACCAAGCCTTTCGAGCGTCGCCGAGTCGCGAAAGCCCCTGCCGACTCGTGAGGTAGCGTCTGCGTGGAGCGCCCCGTCACGGGTGCGCGAGGTCGATTCTACCAGCTCGTAAGGTGGCCTCGGCGCGCGTCTACCCCTCGGCGTCAGGGCTCATGTGACTCTCCACGAGGGCGATGAGCTCCTGCTTCGAGTGGACGCCGAGCTTCTCGTAGACATTCTTGCAGTGGAAGCGCACCGTGTTTTGCGTGACGCCGAGCTCCTCGGCGATGAGGGGCACCGTCCGTCCCTTGAACAGCGGCACGAGCACCTCGACCTCTCGGCTCGTGAGCCCGACGCTCTCCCCGAAGCGCCGCACGACGTCCTCCGTCGTTTGGACGATCTGGCGATAACGCGGCTCGATCTCGGACTCCCACGAGTAGACGTCGGCCGCCTCCTGGGCGCGGCGGTAGCGGTCGGAGAACACGTACGCCACGAACATCAGCGTCACGCACAGAAGGGCGCACCACAGCTGCTCCTCGAGGCCGGGTGTGACGAGCAGGCCGGTGCCGGGCCTGCCGGCGAGCATGCCGAGGGCGCTTGAGACGAGCGAGGGTAGGTAGCGCATCGTGTAGATGATGCCGAAGGCCAGCGCATACATCGCAACCGGGGGGATGCGGTAGTGGCGTGCGACCTGGTTGCAGGCCAGGATGCCCATCATCGAGGCGCACGAAAATATGGTGTAGAGCACGAAGGCCAACACGTAGCCGTACCACGAGCCCAGTATGGGCAGCCCCAGCGCGACGACGGCGATGAGTGGGGCGCAGACGCGCTGGAACGCGCCCATGTCGACGTGGTAGTTGCTGCGCTCGAACAGCGCGAGCAGGATGAGGGGGCTTGCGATGAGCGCGAGGCTGTTCACGTTGCCGACGATGAGCTCCGAGGATCCCAGGCCAACGGATAGCAGGCGCGTGAGCTGCATGGCCGCGCCGATGAGGCCGATGGTTAGGCACGGTGCGAGTAGCGAGAGGATGCCCTTCTTGAGATGCTTGCGACGCGCAGCGTGCTCCTGGGGAAACGTGACGGCCCCGCCGTAGAACGCGACCTCTCCCGGCTCCCCGTCGCAGGCGTGGCACGCTGGGTGCAAGCGGAAGTTACACCAGGCAAGCGCCAAACTCGTCCCAGGCGCGATGACGAGGATGGACACGAGGCAGATGGCCAGGTTGGGCAGCCAGGCCAGCACGAAGTACAGCAGGCCGCCCAGCAGCGTGCCCCCGATGATGCCGCGCGCGTCCAGCGGTGTCTCGCGCGAGCTGAACAGGCTGACCCACAGCGTGAAGTTACCGGAGAGCCCCGCACCCATCAGCAGACCGCACAGGGCCTGCACGAGCGTCGAGGCGCCGCTGTCTTCGAGGGGCAGCAGGCCGAGGAGCCCGCCCGCCATGAACAGGGCCGAGAACACCCAGCACGTGGGCCGGGCGCAGAGCAGCGCGTGAAAGCGGTCGCCGCCGCGCATTGAGAGCGCGAACCAAAGAAAGAAGGCCAGACAAAACGACGCGCTCTTTGTTTGAATGAACGCAGAGTAGGGATCGCTCGAAAGCAGGCCTGTTGAGAAGGCCGAGGAAGAGCCGGGCCATCCGGCCAGCGAGACGAGTGCGATATCGAGGCTATAGCCGACGATGGCGGGCACGAGAAACGCTCCGCTTGCCTTGCGGATGAACGTCATGCCCGGGCGAGCCGAGCCTACGCGGCCTGTCTGTGAACGTGCCATCGAGAAGCCCCCCTGCCCTTCGCGGCCGTCCTGGCAGTCTAGCACCCCGGCGTCTGCCGTGCGTGCCAAACGCCATCCTTACGGCGGGATATGCCTGGCCTCTCGCGATACGCCGCATGCCGAGACGCCCCGAAAGACGTCCCGGCATGCGGGTCATACCTGTTGGCGTTTGGCGCTGAGCCTCATGCGCCGGTGGTCCTCTTCTGCGAGGAGGCCAGGCTTGTCTGGGTGTCGCCGTTACTGGGCGGCCTGCTCCAGGGCGCGGCGCGTGGCGTTCTTGATGCCCGTCGAGGTGGCCGTGGCGCCGGCGATCGTGTCGATGTCGGCAGACTGCGCCGTCTCGATCATCGACTTGTACGTGCCGTCGTTGATGGCTTCAAAGCCGCCGAAGCCGGGCGTCTCGTTGTTCGGGCTGATGTCAGTGACGGTGACCTTGCCGTCCTTGACCTCGACCGTCACGTTGATCTCGCCGATGATGCCGTAGCCCGTGCCCGTGTACGTGCCGTCCTTGTACGTGGCGCCCTGCAGGGCCTCGCTGCTGGCCTTGGACTCCTCGACGGCGCTGTGGTAGCGGTTGAGGCCGAGCAGCTCGGGGGCAACGTAGTCGGGGTCGGCCTCGATGCCGTGGTGGCCGCCGGCCAGCAGCTTGCCGGTGAGGTAGCCGAACGTGATGCAGTTCATGCCGAGGTTGTGGCCCTCGACGAGGAAGTTGTAGCTGTTGGCGTAGGCGTCGCCCACCATGGTGCCGACGTTGTACAGGCCCTCGATCGGCTGGTCATCGGCGTCGCAGACCTGCATGTCGATGTTGGTGCGCAGGCCGCCGAGCACCGTGAGGAACTTGGGAGCGCCGTTGCGGTAGCCGTAGAAGGGCGCGGTGCGGATGGGCACCATGAGCTCGGTGCGCTTGTGGAAGTCGACGTCCTCGCCGGCGTCGCACAGCTCATTGTAGCGGTCGATGCTGGCCTGCAGGCCCTCGTAGTCGACGCCCATCTGCGCGGCGAGGTCCTCGAGCGTGTCGGCCTTGTACATGCTGCCGGCCGCGACCTTGGCGTCCCAGGCGGCCAGCACCTCGTCGGCGTCCATGTCGCCCTCGGTGTAGACGTTCTTCCAGTTGTGCCACGGGATGTGGTGCGAGGGATACTCGACGTCGAAGATGGCGTTCACCGGGCCGACGTGCTTGATGACGTAGGGTAGGTGGCCAACGCCCATGTCCTCGCAGCAGAAGCGGCGGCCGGAGTCGTCGACCATGATGGTGTCGGGGGCGTTCCAGGGCTGGTAGCACGGAGCGGCGAACGTGGCGCACATGCCGGCGTTGGGCAGCGTCTTCTGCCAGGCGGCGCCGATCCACAGGCCCATCTGCTGGCCACGGCCCTTGTACAGGCCGCCGTAGACCTTGCCGAGCGAGTCGGGCGTCTGGGCCTCGTCCCAGTTCGTCACCCAGTCGACGCACTCGGGCGCGTACTTCTCCATCATCTCGCGGTTGCCGGAGAAGTCGCCGCAGGCCATGACGATGCCGGTCGTGCCGACGAACTTGACGTAGTTGCCGTCGGCGTCAGAGGCGATGACGGCGTCGACGCGACCCTCGGTGCCGTTGGCGACGCCACCGCGGACGAGCTGCTCGGCGTGCGTGTTGAAGTAGAACTCGACACCCTGCTCCTCGCACAGCGTGCGCAGGGCGAACACGAGCGAGGGCTGGCCGTCGGCGACGACGGGGAAGTCGTCGTTGTTCCAGCAGTGCGACTGCTCGGGCCCGTAGAGCGGGTAGGTCTTCATGTCCTCGGGCCACACGTTGCTCTGCTCGATGGAGATGCGCATGCCCTCGACGGACAGCGAGCGGTCGATGAGCCAGTTGATGGACTCCTCGGAGTTGTTGTACCACTTGTGCCACTTGTCGACGTCGATGTTGAACGAGGCCTGGGCCATCTGAGCGAGGATGAACTGCGGGTCCATCTTGGGCAGGCCGTATTCGTTCATGAGCTTGGAGTACACGACGGCGTTCGAGCCACCGCGGGCAACGACGTTGGGGCTCTGCGCGAACACGACGACCTTGAGACCGCCCTCAGCTGCGGAGAGTGCCGTGCACAGGCCGGCCGTACCGGCGCCGATGACGACGACGTCAGCCTCGACGGTCTGCGAGACCTGGTCGTCGGTGATGGGGTCGGGAGCGACCATGAACGAGGGCGTTGCAGGGGCTGCGGCGTCCGCGGCGGCGGACTCGGTGGCGAGGGCCTGGGTTGCCATGGAGCTGGCGGCGACGGCGCCTGCTCCGGCAAGGGCGGCACCGGTGAGGAACGAGCGGCGGTCAATCTGGTGAGCGCTGAGCTGGGACATGCGATCCTCCTTGTATGGGGCGGTCGAGTCGTGCTTGCGTGCGTTTGGGCGTTGCGAGAGCGTGGACGAGCGCGGCTTTTGTGATGAGGGTCGCGCGTCGCTGCGCTGGGTGCGAACGCCTGCTGACGACTCAGACGATAGGAGCGTTTTCGAGGTGCCGACACACACGTGAGGGGTAGGGTGTGGGGGCTACCCTGAGGCCTACATGAAGTGTGTGGGAGACGGTGGTGAGTGCAGGGTTGACAGCCCTGAGCTGGGATTGTTACGCGATGCGGGCTCGTTTTTGCCTGCGAGTTCCTCGCGTGTGTCCGTACTGGCCCGAACGAAGGAAGGTTGCCGCATGGCATGTTTGCGTCAGTGGATGCGTACTGCTCAACTGTTCCGTCTGACTGCTAGAGTACGTGGGATCTGATTGCCGAGTGGCCGGTGTCGAAGAGCGGGAGGCTGTTGTGTCAGCGGACGGTGTTGTCGTGGCGGAAGCGAGCGGGGCAACGAGAAAGGCTGCTCATCCGAGGTTGTGCGTCGCGCTGCTCGTGGCGCTGGGCTTTGCGCTGGGATGCGCAGAGTTCATCGTCATCGGCATCGAGCCTGATGTCGCGCACGACTTCGGTGTCTCGCTGTCCCGTGCCGGCGACCTCGTCAGTTACTTCGCGCTGTCCTACGCCATCATGACGCCAGTGCTCGCCCTGGCGACGGGGCGCTTTCGTCGCTTTCCGCTGCTCGTGGCGTATGCGAGCGTCTTTCTGATCGCCAACGTAGCCATGATGCTTGCGCCGACGTTCGAGCTACTGCTGGCGGCGCGCGTGCTTGTCGGCGCGGTGTCCGGGCCGCTGCTGGCTGTGGGCGTCACCTACGTGCCCGAACTCGTGGAGGAGCGTCGCATCTCTGTCGTTATCTCACTGATCTATGGGGCGTTTTCGGTGGCGATGGTGGTGTCGACGTCGCTGGGCAAGATCGTGGCCGACCAGCTGAGCTGGCACTATGCGATGATCGGTACGTTTGTCCTTGCCGCGATAGTCTGCGCGGCGCTCGTGGCTCTGCTGCCGAGGACGGGCTCGTCGGATGCGCCGGCGACGCTGCGGCAGCAGTTGTGCCTGCTCGGGGACGCGCGCGTGCTGTCGGGGATCGCGATCTTCGTGTTTGGCGTCGGGTCGGTCTACGTGTTCTACGCGTACATCACGCCATACCTCGAGAACGTACTCGGCATGAGCGCGCTGGCGGCGAGCGGCGTACTCATGGCGTACGGCGTGGTGTGCTTCTTCTCGAATCTGCTGTCGGGCTGGGTTGACCTGCGCTTTGGTGTGCCGGCGCTCGTCGTGGTGTTCCTCGTGCAGGCTGCACTGCTGGCGGGTTTGTTCGCCGCAGGCTCGGCCATGCCGTGGGCACTCGTTGTGATCCTGCTGATCGCACTGTGCATGTATGTGGCGTCGGTGTCGTGCGTCTCTCTGTTCATGCGGGTCGCGCGCACAGAGTACCCCACGGCGCTCACGCTGGCTACGTCGCTCGAGCCGATGGCGTTCAACATCGGCATCGCGTTCGGCACCGCCGTGGGTGGCGTCGTCGTGGGTGGCGTTGGCATGCGCTATGTCGGCCTGGTGGGCGCGGCCTTCTCGCTTGTGGCCTGCGGCGTCGTCCTGCTGACGCTGCACTTCATCCGCCGCGCAAAGGCCCGCCGCGAGACGTTGCGCACCGAAGGGGAGTAACTGTTCCCCTAAACCTCGTCCTCTTCCCGGTGCGCGTACAGTGCCGAGATGTAGTTGATGAGCGCCCGCTCCGGTGCTTGCAGGGGAAGGTTCGCGCGCCAGAAAAGGCTGAGCGCAACCGACACACGTTTGCCGTGCTCGTCAACCAACGGCACAAGTGCGACACGCTCCGTAGAGGCGGTGCGCATCGCATGCTGTTCGGGGCATACGGAGAACAGGTCGCGGTCCACAATGAGGTCAGACGGATCGACGGAGCTCACTTTGATCGGAGAGGTGCGCAGCTCCGTGGCGGTGCGGCGGGCAAGCTCGTTGACAAGTCGTTCGAGACCGCCGTCCTCCGGGCCCGTAACGATCTGCCCTGATGCGAGATCCTGGGGTGCGAGCTGTGCCCTGCGCGAGAGGGGGTTGTCCCGGCTAACGATAACCACGAGCGGGAAGTCGCCAAGTAACACGCCGCGATAGGCCTCGTCATCGCGCTGTTCCCCAATGACGAACTGCAGATCGCCGTCCTCGAGACGTTGCGCGAGCTCCCTCTCGTCCGCCTCGACGAATTCGAATTGAACGTGGGGATACGCCTTTTGCAGTGCATAAAGCCGTGCGGGGCTCAGCGTACCTCCGAAGTCCGTCAGACAGCGTGGGGGCATGCCAAGCGAGATGGTTCGATTGATGCCCGACGAGAAGTCGCGCAGGCTCCCCGCAGCGAAATCCAACGTCTCGAGCGACAACCGAGCACGTTTGAGGAAGAACTGTCCGAAGTCGGTCAGTACGACTCCACTCTTCTCGCGTACGAATAAGGCCGCGCCAAGCGTTGTCTCGAGAGCCGTAATGCTTTTCGATAAGGCCTGCTGCGAGACGTATAGTTGGCGCGCTGCCTGTGACATGCTGCCGGTCTCCGCTGTCGTGACGAAATATCGCAGCTGTCGGGCGTCTAGGTCCGGCATAGGTCGTCCCCCTGGTCTTGCTGGCGTTGCTTTCCTGGCTATTCCCTCGACAAAAGTGTACCTCTGTCGCTTCGGGGGCGCTTCTTGCACTTTTTCGTGTCGAGAGGTCACAACCAATTGCTGGGATGAGCTAGGGCCTGGTTGTCACCCCCTTTGGTTGGAAGAGCTGGTGTGCCTACGATGTAGAGGAACGACGCCGCCCACCACGTCAGCAAGGGGTTGCTGGGGCGGCGAGGGGCGGAGGCATTTTCGCGACGTGCTCGGCGGTCGCGGCGCCTCCCGGGAACGAAAGAAGGGGCAGTCATGGCACGTGAAGCGAACATTTCTCGTCGTAGCCTGCTCAAGATGGGCGGCGCTGCCGCCGCCGGTGCGGTTGGGGCAGGGGCTCTGGGCTCGATAGCCCTGGCGGACGAAGCCGCCGAGCCCAGCTGGGACAAGGAGGCTGACCTCGTCATCCTCGGCAGTGGTGCCGGTGGCCTGTCGGCAGCCATCACGGCTGCCCAGGAGGACCCCGACGCTGCGATTCTCGTGCTCGAAAAGGCGCCCGAGGAGGATCAGGGTGGCAACACCCGCGTAGCGGGCAACATGTGGACGTGCCCGACTGATCTCGAGGAAGGCCTCAAGTACTACAAGGCCGCCAGCGAGCGCACGCGTGACGACGAGTACCTCGAGGCACTTGCCACGTCGGCCTACACGCTCAACGACGACTTCGTTTCGAAGCTGCCCGACGCTGACATCCAGCTGTTTGGCCTGTTTGCCCCGGAGTTCGACGCCCTGCCCGGCGGCGACGCCATCCAGGACTATATGAACCACGCTTCTGGTAACGGCCAGCTGTGGGAGGCTTTGCTCGCAGGCGCCCAGCAGTATGCCAACGTCGAGTTTGTCTACAAGACGCCGGGCAAGCGTCTCATTACGAACGCGGCCGGTGAGGTCATCGGCGTCGTTGCCGAGAGCGAGGGCAAGGAGATCAACGTCAAGGCGAAGCGCGGCGTTGTAATTGCTACTGGCGGATACGAGTTCAACGAGAACATGATCGAGAATTCCTATCCCGGTTGGCCTGTGTTCAGCCGTGGCACGCCTTACAACACCGGCGACGGCATCATGATGGCCCAGAAGGTCGGCGCGGCGCTGTGGCACATGAACGCCTCCGACAGTGGTTGTGGCGCCGTGCTGTGCCCCGGCCTCAATTTCGGTGGCGACAACTACGACTCCGATAAGGTGCCTGCCAATCTGCAGCTCGGCAAGGCTTCCAAGAGCAATAACGGCTTCATCGCTGTCGACAAGCACGGCGCGCGCTTCATGCCCGAGGATCGCGCCGACGGCCACGGCTACGGCCGCCGCGAGTACCTGTTCTTCTACGATGGCGTGAAGTGCGAGTGGCCGCACCTGCCGTACTGGACGGTTTTTGATGCCGAGCAGGCCCAGCGCCCCGTGGCGTCGGGCAAGGCCGAGGGCAGCCAGTTCACGTGGTTCACGGCGCACAGCGGTTACGAGTGGAGCCAGGATAACAGCGCCGAGGTCGAGCGCGGCTGGGTGCTCAAGGCCGATACGCTCGAGGATCTTGCTGCTCAGATGAATGGCGTCGAGGCCGGCGAGGGCAAGATGGATGCCGCGACGCTCCAGGCAACGGTTGACGCGTACAACAAGGACGCCGAGGCCGGCGAGGACACGCAGTTTGGCCGCGCCGCCGAGACGATGCGCCCGCTGACGGGCCCGTTCTATGCGGTCCTGTGCTATCCGAACCAGTACAACACGCAGGGTGGTCCGAAGCGCAACACGAGGGCGCAGACGCTGGATGCTTTTGACGAGCCGATTCCTCGCCTGTACAGCGTCGGCGAGTGCGGTGCTGGCTACGGCTGGGTTTACAACGGCGGCTGGAACATCGCCGAGGCTATGGTGACCGGCATCTGGGCAGGCAAGGATGCCATCAAGCTCGAGCCCTGGGCGTAAGCGCATTCTGACTGCCAGGCACTTCTGCTGGCAGTGGCTAGACTCTACGCGGCGGGCCAGGCGTCTCCTTCGGGCGCCTGGCCCGTTCTTATTGCGATTTGCCTCGCACGATGGCGGTATGGCGCGTGGGGGGCGCTGCATTTGCTGCGCGACGGGTCGCGAGGGGCGAGCGAGGCTGGGCATCGGGTTTTGTTGGGCAGAAGTGCATTCTTTGCAAGCTAGGCTGCCACTTTCGTCCCAAAATCGCGCTCGTGTATGCCCCGTCTCGCATGGTGATCTGCGCGTCTGCGCTTCAACCGCCGGTTACCTGCGGAAATGGCAGCGTGATCGTTGCGGTTCCAGCGTTGCGTGCCCGGGGCATATTCATGAGCTCGGTTTCTGCCCACGAATGGCGCCAGCCGCCGCAAAAAAGCACTCCCGCAATGCCTGTCACAGGCTATCCACCCGCAGTCCGGGCCACGAACGGCCCACGCGACCATTCTGCACGCGCGCTAGTCCGGGGTGTGCGCCGTTTCGTGCGGGGCCAAGCGAGCAAACTCCTCTCGCTTGGCCCCGCACTCGCGCACTTTGTTTAGTCTCCCACGGCGTCGGCGTCGGTCGCCGCCTGAGCGGGGAGTTCCGCTGGGGTTGGGGGCACGAAGCCGCCCTTGCAGCCGCGCTCGGCCAGGGGTGTGTAGGGATGCGGGTTCATGATGGACTTGTACGCCGGCCTGATGATGCGCTTGCCGCTTACGAGCTCCTCGAAGCGGTGGGCCGCCCAGCCGGCCATGCGCGCCGTCGCAAACATCGGCGTGTAGAGCTCCTCGGGAATGCCCAGCATGTTGTACACAAAGCCGGTGTACAGGTCGATGTTGGCGCATAGCACCTTGTGCGTGCCCTTTTCCTGCGCCATTATCTCCGGCGTCAGTCGCTCGACCGTTTCGATGAGGCGCAGCTCAGGCTCGAACTCTGTGTTGCTTGCTATCCTTGCGGCATACCGGTGGCAGATGCGTGCGCGCGGGTCGGACATCGTGTACACCGCGTGACCCATGCCGTAGATGAGGCCCGTCCGGTCGTTGGCCTCCTTGCGCACGACACGACGCAGGTAGTCTGCCACCTGGCCCTCGTCGCCCCAGTCGCTGATGCTGGCCTCGAGGTCCTTGATCATGTCGCGGACCTTGCGATTGGCGCCACCGTGCTTGGGGCCCTTGAGCGAGCCAATGGCACCTGCGTATGCCGCATATGCGTCCGTTCCCGACGACGTCAACACGCGGCAGGTGAACGTCGAGTTGTTGCCGCCGCCGTGCTCCGCCTGGAGCATGAGCATGACGTCGAGCATGTGGGCCTCGTCGGCCGTGTACTCGTGATCGGGGCGTAGCATGTCGAGGATGGTCTGCGCGGCGGACAGCCCCTCCTGGGGCCCGTGCCATACCATATCGCCGCCCTCGTAGTACTGCTTCATCGCATAGTAGGCGAGCACGGCGATGCGCGGCATGCGGGCGATGAGCATCGTCGCCGTGTCGATCTCGTGCTTGGCGCCCGTGTCGTTGGGCTCCGGGTCATCGGCGTAGAGCTGCAGGACGGCGCGAGCTAGCATGTTCATGACGTCGCGCGAGGGATGTGTCAGTATCTGGTCGTTGATGAAGTTCTTGGGCAGGTCGCGCTGCTCATCGATGAGCATCTGGAAGCTCGACAACTCGTCTGCTGAGGGAAGCACGCCGGTCAGCAATAGGTAGACGAGCTCCTCGTAGCCGAAGCGCCCCTCGTCCATGACACCGTCGACGAGCGCGCGGATGTCGTAGCCGCGCAGCGTGAGCTCGCCCTCGCACGGGATCTGATCGCCTTCGCTGACGATATAACCGTGCACGTTCGAGATGTTCGTGAAACCGGCCATGACGCCCGTGCCGTCGGCATTACGCAGGCCGCGCTTGACGTTCGTGCGCTTGTAGTTGCTCGGGTCAATGTAGTTGCACGACTCGAAGTGGTCGTACAAATCAAAGGCGTCCTTGCGTGCCATAGAATCACACCTCTTAGCCAGGCGGCAGTTGCGGGCTTGACGGGATCGGGCGCGTGCCTAGATGCGGTACATGAACTTGAAGACGTCCTCTCGCTGCACCTTGACCTGCACGTTCAGCTCGTCGTCGAGCGGCTTGAGTGCCTGGCTCAGCGTGTCGAACGACGTCGCGGACTCGTCGAGCTCCACGATCATGCTCATCGTGAATATGCCGTCGAGGATGGTCTGGCTGATGTCGAGGATGTTGGCGTTGTTCTCGGAAAGCTTCGTGGCGACGGCGGCGACGATGCCGCTGCGGTCGGCTCCCAGAACGGTGACGACGACGCGGGTCTTCTCCATGGCGCTGCTCCCTCTCGGGTTGGGCTCGCGAGGGCGCGTCAAAAAGGCGCCCGCACCGAGCGTGCGATGCGAACCGCTACTGCGGGCCGCTCAAGGAACGACAATATATTCTCTCATTGTAACGGCTGTGCTACGGCACCGCGCACGTGCCTGCTCCTCGTCCAAATGTCCCCACTCTCTGCAAACGTGCTGCACCCGCCGATATTGTGGGGCGTGCGCTCCACCGCGTCGTATGATGACCTGCACGCTGGGATTGGCCTGCTCTGTGTAGTGGGCATGATGAGAAAGCGAGGCGCGACATGAGCAACGAGGCGATGGGGGAGCCGGCATACGGTTGCCTGGGGGCTGCTGTGGCTAACAAGTGGGCGTCGGAGGGCGCTGTCGTATTCCAGAACGCGACCGTGCTTGATGGGTCGCGCGATATGGAGGCGCGCCCCGGCCGGACGGTTGTCGTCGAGGGACAGACGATCTCGTACGTTGGCTCGCCCGACGAAGCGCCGATCCCCCAGGGGGCGCGAACCATCGACCTCGCCGGGGCATACCTGATGCCGGGCCTCATCAACCTGCATGTTCACCTTGTCGGAACGGGCGACGAACGGGGCTCGTCTGTACCTGATGGCGAACCGGTGGGCCAGGACAATCGCGTCCGTGCCTGCATGGATGACCCCGAGCGTCTGCATGCCTATATGCGCGAGGCGGTCGCCAACGAGCTTGCGAGCGGCGTCACGACGCTGCGCGACGCCGGCGAGCCCTACTCGGCAGACATATGGGTGCGCGACGCCATCGACGCAGGCGAGGTCGTGGGTCCGCGCATCATCGCGTCCGGCAACGGCATCACCGTGCCGGAGGGCCATGCCTCGCGCCTCATGTCGCGTGCCGCTCACACTCCCGAAGAGGCCGCGTGCTATGTGCGCGATTTCGCGGAGCTGGGCGCGACGAGCATCAAGCTGTTCGTGACGGGTGGCGTGCTCGACGCCGTGAAGATCGGCGAGCCGGGCGTCCTGCGTATGAGCCCCCGCATCACGAAGGCGGCTTGCGACGAGGCGCACCGCCTGGGCTTGCGAGTCATGGCGCACGTCGAGAGCACGGAGGGCGTGAAGTCGGCACTCGAGAACGGTGTCGATTCCATCGAACATGGCGCGCCCATGACGCCCGAGATTGTGGAGCTGTACAAGCAGCGCGGTGCCTCGGTGACGTGCACGCTCTCGCCTGCGGTCGCGCTGACCGTACTGCCGACGCGCGACGAAAACCCCAACGAGATGCTGTTGACGAACGCGCGCGTCGTGGCGCAGGGCGTTGCCCAGAGCGCACGAACGGCTCTGGATGAGGGCATCCCTCTGGGCTTGGGTACTGACGCCTCGTGCCCGTTTATCACGCAGTACGACACGTGGCGCGAGCTCGCGTACCTCGTGCGTTATCTCGGCGTGACCCCGGCGTTTGCGCTTCATACGGCGACGCAGGCTAACGCCCGGATCCTCGGCTTGGGAGACGTCTGCGGCACCGTTGAGGCGGGTAAGGACGCTGACCTCATCGTGACGGCCGACAACCCGCTTGAGAACATCGCGGCGCTGCGCCACGTGAGCCTCGTGATGTCACGCGGCAGGCTGCTCGAGAAACCGTGCGTTGCGCACATTGACCAGATCGATGCGGACCTCGACTGGCTGGATGCCCAGCCTGACGCGATCGAACCTTGCCTGTAAGTGGGCGTTTGAACGCTGCTCGACCCGGGGCCCTGGCGTACACGGTCGGGGTCCCCGGGCGAGGGTGGCAATGCCGATCCGACAAGGTCCGGCAGGCAATCGGCTCGGTACAGAAGACGGGGAGAGGATGTAGCGCTCTCGTGATGTTTTTCCTGATGAGCTTGCTTGCCTCGCCACCTTTTCCTGCCGGCGCATACCATATGACATACGACTAGGTTTGTGTGCCCCGGCTCTTCTGCGCCCGGGCCCGGACAAGGAGGATCTTGGCATGAAGAACCGCGCGTTGATCGGTCTGTCGGCGGCTGCTATGTCGGCTCTCGTCGTGACCGCTGTGGGCTGTGGCCAGCCGACGAACCCGACGTATGAGCCCGAGGCGACCGAGGCCGCCACGACGGCGACGACCGAGGAGACCACCACTGGGGCCGCGGAGAGCGCCAAGGCCGAGTCTGAGCCTGCCGCCGATGAGAAGGCCGCGCCGGCCGAGAGCGCTGCCGCCGACAAGGCAGAGTCTGCTTCTGCCGACGCTGAGGCCGACGAGCCTGCCGTTGAGCCCGCTGGCGCCTACGCCGACGGCGAGTACACCGGCGAGGCCAAGGGCATGGAGTCCACCATCAAGGTGACCGTGACGGTCGAGGGTGGCGTCATTGCTGACCTGCAGGCCGAGGGCCAGGAGACCGAGGGCATCGGCACGAAGGCGCTCGAGCAGCTGCCCGCTCTTATCGTCGAGGCCAACGGCACCGAGGGCGTCGACGCCATTGCCGGCGCGTCCGTGACGTCCAAGGCCATCTTTGCTGCTACTGACGCCGCGCTCGAGTCCGCCGCGGGCGGCGAGGCTGCTCCGGCTGCTGATGCTGAGCCCGCCGCCGAGAGCAGCAAGGCCGACGAGCCCGCTGCCGCCGCCAAGGCCGACTCTGCCAAGGCCGACAAGGCCGAGAGCACCAAGGCAGAGGCTGCCCCCGCCAAGTCCGAGAAGGCCGACGAGCCCGCCGCTGCTGGCGAGCTGAAGGACGGCACCTACGAGGGCACCGGCAAGGGCATGGGCGGCGACGTGCCCGTGACGGTCACCGTCGAGGGCGGCAAGATCGCG